>NZ_ASPX01000022.1:0-67795 GCF_000517965.1 Paenibacillus sp. FSL R7-277 | reverse complement strand
CAGGAGCTGCAGGGCCGGCGGGAGCCACAGGAGCCACTGGGCCAGCCGGAGCCGCAGGAGCCGCAGGAGCTGCAGGAGCGACCGGGGCAACAGGAGCAACCGGGGCAACAGGGGCAACAGGAACGGCGGGAGGGGTATTAGGATTTGCTGATTTCTTTGCTCTGATGCCTCCTGATAATGCGGCAACGGTAGCGCCGGGCACAGATGTAAGCTTTCCTCAAGATGGCCCTACCAGCGGGACAACGATTACCCGGATCGGGCCGAGTTCTTTTAATTTAGCGGCCATTGGGACGTATCAAGTGCTGTTTCAGGTTAGCGTGACCGAAGCCGGACAACTAATCTTGACTTTAAATGGTGCAGATCTCGCTTATACCGTAGTTGGGCGGGCAACAGGTACCTCACAAATCGTAGAAATGGCGATCGTGCAAACAACGGTCATTAACAGTATTCTAACCGTTCGCAATCCTGCCGGAAATGCCGCTGCACTTACGATTACTCCTCTTGCGGGAGGAACAAGACCCGTTTCAGCACATCTTGTTATTACACAATTAGCATAGCGGCTATTTTACGAATAGAGCATAATGAAATTTTGCCACCAGTAGCTTGGTGGCTTTTTTGTGATCACAATAAACCACATGACATTTATGTCACACCAACTCCCATATTGTTAGCTCATTCGATGGGGAATTCCATCTTAGCCTCTTATACTGGAAATATATTGATTCACTTCCGAAAGGGGCTATTCACCAGTGACTGAAGCTATCAAAGCAATTATATTAGGGATTATTGAGGGGTTGACTGAATTTTTGCCGGTCTCGTCTACCGGGCACCTTATCCTGGCAGGGGATCTGCTGAAGTTCGAGGGGGAGGCTGCGGTTACCTTCAAAATCGTGATCCAGCTAGGTGCGGTAATGGCCGTGTTGCTGCTGTATTGGAAGAAGTATGTGAACATCGGGATCAATATGCTGAAGCTGGATTTCTCCAAGAGCAAGGGACTGAACGCCATCCACATGCTCCTGGCTATGGTTCCGGCACTAGTGGTGTATCTGCTCTTCAAAGACACGATCAAGAGCCAGTTATTCGGCCCCAAGCCGGTCCTCATTGGTCTGATTGCCGGTGGTCTCTTGATGATCTTCGCTGCACGCAGCAGGAGATCCGTAACGTCAGAGACGGTAGACGGGATAAACTACAAGCAAGCCTTCGGCATCGGGCTGTTCCAGTGTCTGGCGCTGTGGCCCGGGTTCTCCAGATCCGGTTCGACGATCTCAGGCGGTCTGCTGCTGGGAACCAGCCAGAAAGCCGCTGCGGACTTCACCTTCCTGATCTCCGTGCCGGTGATGTTCGGAGCAAGCCTCCTGGACCTGTATGACAGCAGGGATCTACTCAGTACAGATACGCTGACCCTGATGCTGATCGGATTCGTGACGTCCTTCCTCGTAGCCATGATTGCTGTAGTCACGTTCATCAAGCTGATCAAGCGGCTCCGCCTGGAGTGGTTCGCGCTGTACCGGTTCGTGTTAGCGGGGCTGTTCTATGTAATTGTTATACTGTAAAATCCTGCTCTCAGCCGTATTCCTTAGGCTCCTGCAGCAGGATGGAGAAGGTCTGGGTAACGTGGTCCACTTCAATCGTCTCGATACCCACAAAATCCGGAATTTCAGGATGAACGGCATCCACGCTATATTCAGGATGAGTCAGCAATAATTGAATGACTTTCAAGGCTTCCACGTTGATCTTGATCCCCTTTACAGTAGAATCTAACCCTGTTATAGAGGGGAATCTCCGCCCTCCGGGTCTATAGCGTATTATCCCCGCAGCGCTTAGCGAATATGTCTGTGGATGATATTTCTGTCTTCGTTACGTTCCATAACAGCCATTAATTGCCCCTGGAAAATCCGTCTCTGGATCTGGTCGATCCGCTGCAGCGCGAGGGGAACGGGAACCTGGAACGCTACAGCCAGCTCGGCAACGGCATCCTCACGAAGCTCGGGCAGCGTATTCGCGGAAATCATACTATAGGGCATGGAGGCATACAGAATGAACCGGTCGGATTCATCTCTCTGCGCCTGCGTGAACACTCCGGGCATAAGCGTAGACTTGCCGGCATGCCGCAGCAGATGACAGAGCTCGTGGAGGAATTCCAGCCGCTGCAGCTCGGGAGGGAGGCGGTTGTCGATGAACATACTGTACATTCCGGCCGCAGCCTCAATCGCCTTGCTTCTGACATCCAGATAGTGTACCCAGATATTGAGCTGCTTCGCTATGTAATCAATGGAGATATCGGCCGGCTTGCGGACGCCAATGCGCTGGTATAGATCCTCTGTCCATTTCTCCAAAGCGGTCATCTGATAATAGCCTTGCATAATCAATCACCCCATATATAAGATCGTATGTTCGTGTTATTGGCCAAAAGAAAAGCCCTTAAGGGCTAAGCAGCAGTTCAGCACGTACTCTTCAACGGCTGAAATATGGAACGGGTGTTCCTATGTATGTAAGCATAAAGGAATTACGCCCGAATATCAAGTGTTTTTCCCAAGGTGGGGTGCGTGGCCTGACTCAGCATCTGAACCATATCCTGGGCGCTGCTCTGCGCCTGCTCCTTGGCAAGGCTCATCACCTGCAGCCCTGCGGCCTGCTGTAAGGATGACTGGCTCATCACTACGGATAATGCAGCAATATCCATCCGGCATTCCTCCCTTCATTTGTTGTGAAGCTATTGCTTCATACTCTATATCGACTACTGGACGCCTGTCCGTTAGGTGAAAGGCATTTCTTTGCCAATTGGCCCATGCAACGGGGCGGAATTCCACATATTCTGTGCTGTATTCAATATTCAAGAGGAGGAATTAATTATGGGAGCAGAGTATGGTTGCGGTTGTGGAAATAACGTAGGTGGAGTGAATCAGGGACCTCCAATCGTTCCGGTAGTAAGCCCTTGGACTTCGACAGGTGCCATTCTGGTTCTGTTCATTCTGCTGGTTATCATCACTAAAGCCTGTTTGTTCTAGAACCGCCTATAGCCAGTGTAGCCCTGTCCGGCCTGTGCCGGATAGGGCTATTTCTTTTTCTTCTTATGAGCACGGACCGTTGGCCCGATCTGGCGTTTGATTCTGCCTGTAGCTGCATCGGTTTCAATGATATAGAGCTCCTTGACTGTTCCTGCAAGCGCGAACCATTCCTGTAAGGCTTCAGCTTCGGACATAGGGCCGTACAGCCGTTTGCCCCGATAACAGATATAGAACACTTCCGGCTCTCCATCTAAGTTATATTATCCCATTTCATTCTACGCTTTATCGCAGTGAAATTGAACAACATCCCCCACAGGCCGGCTTATTTGAAAATAAACTCCACACGCGTACCGTCTGCGAACGCCTCCAGCTGATTGCCGACCCAGCTTCCTGCTCCGCGGTTATCACTGGGTGTTATGTACTCAATATGCGCCCCGGCTCCGCCTTCATCACACATGGCCATCGGCCATTCGTCCCGGTCATAGCCTTTCTTCGTGGGGACTCCCTTCAGAGACGCCTTACGGTTCTCCTCCGCCTCCTTGCGGTTGATCGTGCAGATGGCCGACTCTCCCTTACGGATGGCCTTCTGGATGTGCCTCGCGGTCTCCGGGTAGCGGTCTGCCGGGAACTTCAGCTTCACGATCTCCGAAGGATTCGCAGAAGGGGTCTGCGGCAGCCATTGCCCGTTCTCCTCCAGCAGGTAGGCGGCAAGACTGAGCAGGGCAATAATGATGAGACTGATGATGGACTTTTTGGCTTTCATATCTGCTCCTTTGTAAGTGGGTATGGGTATAATGCCTGTGCCCTGAATAGTATAGCGTAAGAATAACGGATTGTGACAGCCCTAATTCTGTGTATTTGCCGTGCTGAAGTTCCATAATTCGTCATAATATGTACAAACACAAGGAAAAGGATGGTGGAAAATGTGGAACAGCGCAACCTCAGGGACCTGCTGGATTCAGCCTCGCGGCTGATTGGTGATGTGCAGTGGCAAGCGGCTTTTCGCAAAATACAGATGTCTCCCGCTGACGCGGAGCTGGGGGCGCCCGCACGGAAGCTACTGGAGACGCTGTACTGGCTGCAGGGCCAGGGAATGATCAGCGGTCAGCATGATTACCTGGAGAGCCCGGATGATATCAACAACAAGCTTAAGAATACGGCTGGCAGCTATGCCGGACTGCACGGCTATGAGATGGGACCGATCAGCAACCAGACGGAGAAGCTCATCAGCAGCCAGCGGCAGGGCGTAACCGACAGTGCGATCCGCTGGCACAAGGCCGGGGGGATCGTAGCGATGACCTATCATGCCAACCTGCCGGGCAGCGCTCCAGCCTGGACGAATGTCTCCATGAGCCTCAGCGAAGCTAACTTCAGCAAGTACATCACACCGGGAACGCCAGAGTATACGGCAATGATTGCTGAGCTGGATAAGGTAGCTGTTTTCCTGAAAAAGCTCAATGACGCCGGTGTTCCCGTACTCTGGAGACCCTACCACGAGATGAACGGCGGCTGGTTCTGGTGGGGGCAAAAGTCCTCCTTCGTCACCCTTTGGGAGATCATGTTCCAGCGGTACACCGTCTATCATCAGCTGCACAATCTGCTATGGGTGTGGAGTCCGAATGCCAAGAACAAGAATAGTGAGGAGCCGGCGAAGTATTATCCGGGCAGCGGCAGAGTGGATGTGCTGGCAGCGGATATTTTCGAGGGGGATTACAAGGTAAGCCATCATGATACGCTCTGGGACCTGGGGCGCGGCAAGCTGATCGCCATCGGCGAGAACGGGGAGCTTCCTCCGCCAGCTGTGCTGGCAGGCACGCAGAACAAATGGAGCTACCAGATGACCTGGGGCAAGATGCTGTACGAGCGCAATAAGGATGCAGTAATTCAGGCTTTTATGAAGAATAGTGCCGTGTTCTCCAGAGATGATTATTCGGCCAAGGCTGCGGCGTATGCTTCTTCAGGAGGGGTACTCCCCAAGCCAGGCCTCTATGGGCAGTATTATAACAATATTACGCTTAGCGGCACGCCTGCCCTCACCCGGACAGATGCCAATATTAACTTCGCCTGGAGGCAGGAGGCGCCTGATCCGGCCGTTCACGCAGATCTGTTCTCCGTACGCTGGAGCGGCCAAATAAGCGCTGCCTACAGTGAGACCTACACGATCTACTCGTATTCAGATGACGGAATCCGGATATGGATCGACGGGAAGCTGATTATTGACAGCTGGATTAAGCAGAGCGGGCAGGAGCGGCAAGGCACAGTGAGTCTGATTGCAGGGAAGCTGCATGAGCTGAAGGTGGAGTACTATGAGAACCAGGGGGATGCGCGGGCGGTACTGATGTGGGAGAGCCCCAGCCAGGCCAAAGGCGTAATTCCGGCAGGAGCCCTCTACCTTCCATAACCAAGTGTAACGAAGCGTCAGATATGCTCGCGGTAGCTGATGTTGTTGGCGATTTTCTCGTCACGGACGGCTTGGCGCAGGATATCCTTGACAGCTTGAACCTTACGGATTCTATAGAAGGGGAGCTGTGGAGATGAAGCATCATCCGACAAAATGATCAGCGTCCCGATACCCAGCATACGCTGCATAACCGACTGAGTGACAGAGAAATCATTCACCCGCAGCAGCTCGATTTCTTCGACATCCTTGCCGATCAGTCCGCTCTTCACCATAATCCGCTGGGACGTAATCGTATACTTGGTGGTATTCAGTCCGATCAGCCCCTTGAGACGGTCGGAGATGCCGGCAGGCTTGCCCTGCCATAATTCTTTTTCGGGACCGGAGCTATGGCCAGCCGCCGGACGGCGTGCTGCTGCCGGAGAACCGGCCTCTTCTGTACCTGCCCCGCATTCCCCGCAGAATTTGGCACCTTCCTTGTATTCCGCACCACATGCTGTGCAATAAGCCATAATAATCTTCCTCTCCTTGAACAGATGAATTCATTATAGTATAACAGGAATTGCCAGTCATCAACGGGTTATGGCCCGCCGTTTCTCCCTATGAATACGCTTAACTGCTGACATATGTTTCATTGCGCCGAATTTTACATTAATTTCATTTGCACTTAACAAAAATCGATATTATTCTGTTAAGTGGAGGGATATTAACTATGAGACAAGCTTTACTTGCAGGACTGCTAGTGGCCGTCATGATACTCAGTGCCTGCGGCAATAACAGTGCTGAACCGGCGTCCCCGGAAGAGGTACAGGAGACGGTACAGAACTTTTACAATGAAATGTCGAAATTCGACGAAATGGGCAAATCCTCGCTAGAGAACTTCAACACCACGCTAACCTCTTATTCCACCGGACAAGCGACAGACAAAGAATTCGAGAAGGCTGTGGACAGCTTCCAGGATACCGCATCTCAGCTTGCAGATCATGTGAACGATATCAAGATTGCGGGTGGCCTGCCGGATACGATCGAGAAGCTGCTTAGAGATTCGGTGATCGCTTTCCAGAGTGCCTATCAGATCAAGGAGAAGGCTTCCAAGGGCGCAGTATCGCCTGATGTGACCGCTGAGGAATTCAACACGATGAATGAGCAGGCGGACATAGCGATGCTCTACGGCATCTCCAAGCTGAATGAAGCCAGAGAAGCCGCCGGACTGATTGAACCGGAGCAAGCCGTACCGGGAACCGTATCAGATGCAGGCACAGATGCCAAGCAGGAACCGGGTGCTGGAAGCGCAGGGACTTCGTCAGTGAAATAAGCAGAGACAAGACTTCTTATACGCCAAAGGATTCAGATGAAGACGCTGTACAGCATTACTGTAGGCGTCTTTTTGCTGCCGATTGAATTATTGGTCCAATCTTTTTGAGAAGTACTTTGGGGCCTCCCTGAAACCTTGTCTTTCATAAAATGTATGAGCCGCTATTCTTCTGGCATGGCAATGAACCTGGATACTGGCACATCCTCTTCGGGTGGCGGAAGCTGAAGCGGATTCCACTAATTCCTGTCCAATTCCCTTACTTCTAGCTGAGGAGTCCACAACCAGATAACTAATGGAGGCGATATCTCCTCTCAGGCCCAGTTGCGGGATATAATGCAGGGAAAGACAGGCGATAACACCTCCTTCCGCTTCATAGACCATTAACTCCTCATTGGGGTCAGCAAGAAGTCTTTCTATATTCTCTTTCATATAAAGCTCGGTATCCGGATAACCTAACTGCGTCAATAGTCTGGAAATACCCTCTCGATCCTCCACATTTGCTGCTCTAATCATAAATATCATCTCCGTCCTTTCTACCCCTTTCCCCTAATGATGGCATCAGATTAGCGAAATTACTAGAACCACAGTATGGCTGTTTCAATGCAGGTGTGGTGCTAGCTCAACCCTTTGTAATGATCAGTTAAAGCCCTCCTTCTGCGTCCTTGACCTGACATTAATTTCTGCTTGCTTAACAAGCTGAATCGCGGATATAATACAAACATACGTTCGGTTTATGAGCGGAAAGATGATGTAGTCCGGGTTATAAACATCAGAGTGGGGGAATAGCAATGGGCAAGAAGCTTGAAGCGGGCGGTCTGCGGGAGAGCAGCCGAATCATGTTGACGGAGCATAAGGGCGGGATCAGGAGGGACGAACGGGAGACCTGGCATAGCCTGAGGCCGGTTCTGGATGAGCAGAAGCTGGAAGAGATTGAGCATACGCTGGCCTTATCGCTGCGGAGTCATGTGCGGGTAACGCTGGTGCTGTATGATCCTCAGGAGCAGGTGAAGCTGAGCGGGTTCGTGACCTCCATTCACACCCACTCGCGGGAATTCAAGCTGCAGTGGGCGGAGGAATGGAAGTGGCTGCTTGTAGATGACATTGTGGAGGCTTATATTGTCTAAAAGGTAAGCTATCTGCCTGGGATCAGCACGGGCACGCTTCATTTACTTGCTGCGGTGTCCATCCGTCTTCTCATAGGCAATCAGCGTGACTTCCGGGTTCCCGGTCATCCGGGCAATCTCCGATTCCGCCTGGCGGATTACCTCCACCACATCCTCCTGATCGCTAAGCGGGGCTATTCTGTAGCTGTCGCTGTGTATCTCCATGTTCATCCCCCTTTTCGTTTGAATGACCTGACTTACGGTCTGTCTTCTTATTCTGGCCTGTAGGCGCACAGTTCATCCGGGGAGATAGGACGCTGCACAGCTTATTTTGTGAAAAAAACGGTCATTGGTGCAAGCAATCCGGCCTAAGCGGGCATTTACTATACCAGGGGGTGAGTAGATGCTTACTTTGGAGCAGGTCAAGCAGAAGTCCGCCGCAAGGCTGGCGAAGCTGCATCCGGCCGTACTGGCCGGGGCGAACGAGCTGATTAGACGGAGCTATAACCGGGGGGTACCGATCCTCATTACGCAGGGCATGCGCACGATAGCGCAGCAGAATGAGCTATATGCTCAAGGGCGAACCAAGAAGGGCGACATTGTAACCAATGCCCGGGGAGGCGACAGCTACCATAATTACGGACTGGCAATAGACTTTGCGCTGCTCCTGCCGGATGGCAGGAATGTGTCCTGGGATATGAAACGTGACGGGGATGGCGACAAGGTGGCAGACTGGCAAGAGGTGGTGCAGGAGGGGAAGAAGCTGGGATTCGAATGGGGCGGGGACTGGACCTCCTTCAAGGATTACGCTCATCTGCAGATGAGCTTCGGCCTTAGCATCCAGGACCTGAAGGCAGGCCGACGGCCCACTGCCCAGCAGAGTGCAGCCGCACTAAGCCGTATAACCGGAGGTGAGCCAGAGGTGAACAAGGATATCCCGGTAAATATTACGCTCAATGGAAAGAAGCTGACGACCGGCGTCATGGACGAGGCAGTAACCTATGCGCCTGTACGAGCGATTGCGGAAGCACTTGGAGCCAAGGTCACGTATAATGCGTCCAGCAAGACAGTGAACATTGTGAAGGAATAACTTCTCTGCATAGATGCTGTCCCGGATGGGGAAATTATCAGCGATTAACCACATCCATGAAGGGGGCACAACATTTTGAACAAGCTGATCACAAGTCTTGCCTGCGGTACGGTCCTGTCCATGAGTCTGCTCGGAGCAGGTGACATCTCCGCAGCAGCGCCGGGCGGTATGACAACTACGACTCCGGGCGTTATGAGCACCACCGCTCCGGGCATGCACAGCACAACGACTGACGGCCGGATGGGCAACATGGGGAATATGGGCAATCTGGATGACCGTATGATGGATAGCCGGGGCAACACCATGATGAATGAGACCAGAGATTCGATGCACAAGACCGAATCCATCATGAAGGACAAAATCCGTACCGGCGACAACAGCTCCGTCTCCCCGCTGTCCAACAATAACACAACGGGCCGCTACCGGGCACAGAGCACGACCACCACAGGCACCAACAACGACAACCGCTCCAACTGGGGCTGGCTTGGTCTCCTAGGCCTCCTGGGTCTGGCCGGCATGCGCAGCAGAACTGGTGAGCGTGACCGCCACTAGTCCGAGCAGCGCACAGCAGAACGGATCTGACCAGATCCGATTCGGTAAGACGAGCAAAAGGCCCGTGTCAGTCTCGGCTGAGCGGGCTGTTTGCTGCGTCTGCAACAATATTAAAAAAAGGAATTGCGTATCCCCCGGATACATGATATTATATTTCTTGTCGCGTTAGTTCGCGCATCATAACATGCCGGGGTGGCGGAACAGGCAGACGCACAGGACTTAAAATCCTGCGAAGGGTGACCTTCGTACGGGTTCGACCCCCGTCCTCGGCATAAATAGCAATAGAGAAAGGCGCATTCTGCTGAATGCGTCTTTTCTATACATACTGATATCGAAAACAAGAGTACAGGATAAAAACAGAATTTAGGATAGAAACAGAGTTCACGATAGAGACAGGAAATTGTGCAATTAAGATAGAATTATGCAGGAGAGGAACTCCGCAGCTCATTGAAGAGATAGAGCGCAACCTTGAAGCCTTGCAGGTAGATGGAGCGCTCAGTAATGACTTGAAGAGAGAACTGCGTGTCTTCATACTGGAAAGCAGAATCCTGCTGGTCCTCGGGTAGGGCGTTCCTAAGCTGGTGGAAGTACTGATCACTTTCTTGCAGCAGCATTTTATATGTAGGATCTATATCCAGCAGTTCCCGGTACATCGCTTCAAAGAGGATGTGGAGCATAACTATACATACATAATAACTAGAGGGGAGCTACGCCTCATGTTGAGAAGCAACTTAAGAATCCTAATGGCCAAACACCGGATCGACGACATCACCGAGCTAATGGAGAAATCAGGCCTGAGCCGGAATTCGATTAACAAACTCTATCGGGAGACGGACTTGGAGACTGTTAAGCTGGAGACGCTGGTCAGGTTATGTGATACGTTTCAGTGTAAGCTGTCGGAGTTGGTGGAGTATGTTCCGGGGGAGTAGGAATCTGGGAGTGGGAGAGTGCCTTTGGGGGTGCTCTTTTTTGTTTGGGGATTGTGTATTTTCTTATTTTCAATAATCATATTGGTGTTGTCCATCAATACTTCCAGTAGACACTGCTTAATGGTTTCAGGGGTTATAGTTAAAGCTGACGGATGGCAACCGCTTCCCACACCTCCCTTCGGATCATACAAAGTTAATAGATCAACTAAGGTGATCTCCAGAGCAATCGATATTTGCTCTAGTATTTTGATCATAGGGTTCTTTTCTCCACGTTCGATCTGCACGATGTAAGATGTGTTTACCCCTGCACTTAGTGAAAGCTGCTCCTGACTGAAACCATTTTTCAACCTTAAAATCCTGATATTTTCCCCAATAGATTCAATGCTGTTCATTTCCCTTCACCCCTAATCAAACGATAGAATTTTTTGGTAGGAGGCTCAACAGGATATAGTACGGATTTAAATGCTTATAGTAGAGAATTGATACGGAGTGTGGTTAAACCGTGGATAAAAGCACTTAAGGTGATTTATCCTGTTACTCCCAAGCGAAACCCATATTTGAATATAGATGCCTCCTCTGAAAATAGCTCCTTCCAAATCTCTATGATTTCAGATACTCTTTTTTCTGCCATGATATAGCCTCTCTATATTCCTTTTCACTTCCTCATCTCCTTCATTTATAAAGTGCTTTGTGTTCAACCATAAGTTATCTATACTGGCTAAATCCACGTTGTATACTCTATAAAGAATAACGTTTTCATTGATGGCGGATTTGATAGAGTGTGTTGCTTAGCTAGGTCAAGCATGTATTTTTCAAGGTTCGTGAAGAGTTGCAAACGGGGAATCAAAGCAATGCCATTCTTTTTCCCCCAGGTAGGTGAAAAAGAATGGGTTCAATTGAAAGCGATATCAAATTATACTTACCTTGTAACAAGGACAGCAAGACAGATAAGAGAGAAAAAACGCAGAGGTGATGGAATGGAATACGTGGAGAAAATTATGACGCTGATTGCCAATTCTGGAGAAGCTAGAAGTAAAGCGATGGAAGCGATTCAAGTGGCGAAAACTAATGATTTTATTGCGGCCAAAAAAATGCTGCAGGAAGCTTCGGATGTTTTGCGAATGGCTCATAAAATTCAAACGGGTCTAATTCAGGAGGAAGCAGGAGGAAGTAAGCAGGAGATCACGATTCTAATGATACATGCCCAGGACCATCTGATGAATGCTATGACTGTCAAAGATCTGGCTGCAGAATTTATTGAATTGTATGAGGTTAACAAGAAATAGATAGTCAGGATCATTCGGGGTTAGCCTTATGCGATAGCTAAAGGCTCCCTAAACATTTTAATGGGGGGTCAGGTATGAACGGATTTTTAGGGATATTACAGAAAATGGTCGTTCCGCTTGCAGCGAAATTATCTTCGAACAAAGCTTTGCAATCGGTTTCTAAAGGTCTTATGGGTTTGATGGTAATCATGATGATGGGTGCTTTTTCAACGATATTGAGCAGTTTGCCATTCGATGCTTATCAGAACTTTTTAGTGTCTTCTAATTTAAAAGGAGTATTTAACACTCTGCTCAACGTTACAACAAATATGCTGGGGGTATACGCAGCATTTTCCATTGCTTATTCCTATGTCTCAAATGAAGATAAAGATGGATTCTCAGCAGGTGCAATCAGCCTCATGTGCTTTTTTATCGTTACTCCATTGACAGTCGCAGGAGAGGGCTACATGGCAGTTACGAATTTGCCGTTGGATTGGATAGGGCCAAAGGGCTTATTCACCGCAATGATCGTCGCTATTGTAGTTTCCAAATTGTATGTATTGATTATTAACCGGAATATAACGATTAAAATGCCTGAAGGGGTTCCGGAATTTGTATCCAAATCCTTTGTAAGCATTATTCCAGGTATTGTTATTGGCATCCTTTTTGCCGCTATTTCTTATCTGCTATCCTTAACCAGCTTCGGGGACATGCATCAAATCATTTATAAACTGATTCAAATTCCTCTTACAGGTCTTGGATCCAGTATCTGGGCTGCATTGCTGGTTTATGTATTGATTGGGTTGTGCTGGTTCTTCGGGGTTCATGGCATGGCAGTGATGTCAGTGGTGATTCCTATCTGGGCGGCACTTGATGCCGAGAATATGGTTGGTGTTGCTGCAGGCATGGCCAATGCGGATTTGCCCAATATTGTGACTCTTAACTGGGTAAGTGCAGTGGCTACTATCGGTGGTGCCGGTTCAACTATAGGTTTAGTGATTTGGCTGACCTTTAAAGCTAAATCAAAGCAATATAAAGTATTTGGCAAAATGGCGCTCATTCCTTCTCTCTTTAATATAAATGAACCTGTTATCTTCGGGCTTCCTGTAATGTTGAACCCGTTACTGTTTATTCCATTTGTATTTACTCCTGTATTGCTAATCGGGCTGGCATACATTTTAGTTACGATCGGAATATTGCCAATTTCGAATGGAATCGGGGCGCCCATGGGCACACCATTAGTGCTTCAAGGCTTCTTTAATGGAGGCTGGAGGTTAGGGTTGTACCAGGTGTTCGGAGTCCTGCTGTCATTGGTCATATACTATCCGTTCTTTAGAATAATGGATAAAAAAGCTGTTGAAGAAGAATCCGCTGCTGAGATGGCAGCTCAATAAGGTCTACATGTGAGTGATGATAAGTGGAGGGAGGTGGGGAAATGAATAAAATAGGCGATATTTATGCTAATAAATTCGAAAATTTTATTTTCCCATTTTTTTGGATGCATGGAGAGTCAGAAGAAGTACTAGTGGATTACATGCAAAAAATTCATGACAGCCATATTGGTGCGGTGTGTCTGGAATCAAGACCTCATCCGGATTTTATGGGTGACAGATGGTGGGCTGATCTGGATATTATCATTAGAGAAGCCAAACGGTTGAATATGAAGATTTGGATACTGGATGATTCACACTTCCCGACAGGCTATGCGAATGGTCTGGTTAAGGAGAAGTATCCCGACAGGCTAAAAACACTCTTGACACACCGGGTTGTCGAAGTCTTTGGACCCAAGGATAGCATCGGGGTTATGACAGCCAATATATTCGATCCCACTGCCCGATTAATCGCTGTTTACGCCAAGCAAGACGATAAAATCATTGATCTGAAGGATCAAATCGATGATGAGATAATTTACTTTAATATTCCCGCAGGTTCATGGAAAGTATATCTACTCTATGAGTCCAGGAAAGTGGATTATAATCCGGATTATATTAATATGGTGGACAAAGAATCCTGCGATGTATTAATTGAAGCGGTATATGAGCCACACTACCAACGGTATAAAGAAGAATTCGGGAGAACAATTGCGGGATTCTTCTCGGATGAGCCTGGATTTATGAATGAAAAAGGAGTACGGAATGACAGCAGGATTGGTAAATTAATGCCGCTTCCCTGGAGCAGGCAGGTTAAAGAAATGTTGCAATTAAGATTGGGTAAGGATTACCTGCTGCAGTTATCCTCTCTGTGGTATGACGAAACATGCAGTCCTGAAATCAGACATGTCTTTATGGATATCTGTACCACACTGTACAAAGAGTGCTTTAGTGATAACTTGGGGAATTGGTGCAGGGAACGCAATGTTGAGTATGTGGGCCATGTTATTGAAGACCGTGATTCCAATGCCAGACTTGGTGTGGGTGCCGGGCATCTGTTCAGAGCGATGGCGGGGCAGGATATGGCGGGCGTCGATGTTGTGCTGAATCAACTGATTCCGGGAATGGATTCTGGTGAACATCCTACATTCAGAGGTACGTGGGACAGCGAGTTCTTCCATTATGCCTTAGTGAAGATGGCCTCATCTCTAGGGGCAATTGATCCCAAGAAGAAAGGCAGAACGATGGCAGAAGTATTTGGCGCTTACGGCTGGTACGAGGGCGTGAAGATGATGAAGTGGATCGTGGATCATTTCTTAATCCGCGGAGTGAGTTATTTTGTTCCACATGCCTTCTCACTGAAAGAATTTCCTGATATGGATTGCCCTCCACACTTCTATGCCAATGGAAATGATCCTCAATTCAGGTATTTCGGTGATTTAATGAAATATGTCAATAAAATGAGCACACTCTTCAGTGGAACGAAAGGAAAACCGACTGCGGCCATTCTATATCATGCGGAGGCTGAATGGACTGGAGACTTCATGCTGACGCAAAAACCGGCAAGGGTACTGACCCAGCAGCAGATTGACTTTCATATTTTACCTAATGATGTCTTTACATTCAAGGATAGCTTTCTTACCGTATTAGATAACTATCTGCATGTGAATGGCTATGAGTACAAGTGCTTAATCCTCCCTTATTGTGAATGTATCAGTGAGGAATTGGCTCAATTCATTATTGCTTCCGCAAATTCTCATCTGAGAATTATCTGCATAGATGCATTGCCTAGCAAACTATTTAATAGCAGCAATACAGATTTACTCAATCAAATGTCTCATGTGGAAGTGGTAAAACTGGATGAGCTGTCTCATTACATGAAAGCCAATCAGTTACACCATATTGAGGCGGCAACTTCCGAACCCTATTTGAGATTTGCTTCTTTTGCCCATGAGGACGGAGAGTATTTAATGTTCTTTAATGAGGATCCGTTGAATATGATTCAGACCTCAATTAAGATTGAATCGGATAAGCCCATATACAAATTTGATGTTCTTAATAATAAGATCACCAAAGTGGAGTATGACGGCAAGAGCTTCCCGCTTGTATTGTCTCCATACGAATCATTTGTCTATGTGTTGGGAGAGATTGATGCAAGTATTGTAGGTACAGAATTTATAATTGGTCATAAAGTGAAGGTAGTTGACTCACCCTATAAGGTAAGTATTGCAAATGCTCAGGAATATCCTGATTTTAGAGAAGCGTTCACCATGGAGCAGCTGGAGAATTTATCATTAACCAAGTACTTGCCTAAATTCTCGGGAACATTCAGATATGAAACTGAAGTCCAATTGGATCAAGATATTAATGCAGTCATTCTGGACTTGGGAAGAGTGTTTGAAGTAGCTGATGTCACTATAAACGGCACATTTATTGGCACCAGGATCTGTCCACCTTATCATTTTGAAGCCCACAATATTCTTAAATCAGGAATGAATACAATATGCGTGGATGTAACGAATACGTTGGATAAGCAGCTTAGGGATTACTTTTCTTACGGTGAAGAAATTCAGCCTTCGGGATTATTGGACAATATTGTTATCAAATATTAAGGAGAGTTCTAATGACAACTATTAAGTTATTTTGCTCGGCAGGGATGTCAACAAGCATGCTGGTTACCAAAATGAGAGCAGCGGCAGCGACTATAGGATTGGAAGTTAATATTGAAGCGATGTCGGAAGGCCAGATGTCCAAACAATTAGAGAACATGGACGTAGCGTTATTAGGTCCGCAAATAGGCTTCAAATTAGCAAGTTCTAAGAAGCTATGTGATTCTGTAGGAATACCTGTTGCGGTAATCCCCACTATGGATTATGGCATGATGAACGGTGAGAAGGTTTTGGATTTTGCATTAAAGCTAATCGAAGATTACAAGAAATAAATGGAAGTTAGAGGTGTTTGCAATGAACGAAAAAAACAAATTTCCTGAACACTTTCTCTGGGGAGGAGCAATATCGGCCAATCAGACGGAAGGTGCCTATAATATAGGCGGGAAAGGCTTGTCGACAGCAGATGTACTGGAGAATGGTATTATGGGCAAAATTCCGGAAAAACTGTCCGTTGTTGAAGGAAACATATATCCCTATCATGAAGCTATTGATTTCTATCACCGATATAAAGAGGATATTGCCTTGTTTGCTGAGATGGGCTTTAAGTGCTTCCGAATGTCAGTAGCCTGGTCAAGAATTTTCCCGAACGGTGATGAGAGCGAGCCTAATGAGGAAGGCCTGAAGTTTTATGATGATGTATTTGATGAAATCTTAAAGTACAACATTGAACCGATTGTAACCATTTCACATTATGAGATGCCGCTCAGCTTGGTTGACAAATATGGAGGCTGGAGAGACAGGGCAATTATAGGCTACTACGAAAAGTATGCCAAAGTCTTATTCAGAAGGTATGGAAAAAAGGTGAAGTATTGGATCACCTTCAACGAAATCAATGTAATAGCACATGCTCCTTTTGCCGGTGCAGGAATCATTTATGCAGAAGGGGAGCATAAGGAACAGATTAAGGCACAGGCCGCGCATCATCAGCTGGTTGCCAGTGCGCTTGCGGTTAAGGCTTGTCATGAAATTATTCCTGATGCTAAAATCGGAGGCATGTTGGCAGGAATGGTGTCTTATCCCTACACCTGCAATCCCGACGATGTCTTTGAATCCATGAAATTCGATAGAGCTTCACTGTTCTACAGTGACGTTCAAGCCAGAGGATATTATCCGAGTTACATGAATCGTACGTATAAAGAAAATAATGTGAGCCTTAGAATGGAATCGGATGATTTAGGCATACTGTCGGAAGGAACCGTTGACTTCATCGGCTTCAGTTATTATATGAGCTTGGTCATTACCACATCTAAGGAAGATTTGGATCGAGCTGATGGTAATCTCGTACTCCAAGCTGTTAAAAACCCTTATTTGGAATCTTCGGATTGGGGATGGCAGGTCGATCCAAAGGGCCTGAGAATTTTAATGAACACCTTATATGACCGTTACCAAAAGCCGCTGTTCATTGTTGAAAATGGCTTGGGTGCAGTAGATGAAGTAGAAGAAGGTAATGTAATCAACGACGATTATAGAATTGATTATTTACGCAAGCATATTGTGGAAATGAGAGAAGCCATCGCAGATGGAGTTGAACTGCTTGGATATACGACATGGGGACCTATCGATCTTGTAAGTGCCTCATCGGGTGAAATGAAGAAACGTTATGGATTTATCTATGTGGACAAAGATAATCAAGGACAAGGTACAATGGCGAGATTTAAAAAGAAAAGCTTCGAGTGGTATAAACAAGTGATTGAATCCAATGGAGAAATACTTTAATTGTTTAATCAAGTAGTGGGCCTCTAGTTAGGAGAGATCCACTACTTTTTTACAATGCCGCCCAGTCCCGATAATTGTAAAACCGGGGTAGGCTAAGGGAAGAGTGAGGCAAGATAATATGTTGCAAGGAGGGATAGTTATGGATGCACGGCAAACGACGATCCTCCGACTACTGCTAGCTGCGGATGCTCCGCTTAATGGTAAGTTTTTAGCGGAAAGAAATAATGTTACTTCCAGGACTACCCGGAGCGATATCCATTCCCTAAACCGTATTTTGAAACAACATGGCGCAGAGGTTGAGCCAGTCCACGGGATAGGGTATCAGCTCCGAATTCAAGATGATTCGCTGTTTCGCGAATGGTTGGCAGGTCAACTTCGGGATGAGAAGCCCGTTAATTATGCAAATCCAGATAACAGAGTTAACAAAATTATACATCTGATGTTTACTGCTAATGGGTACATTCGCTCGGAAGAATTGGCAGATATGATGTATGTTAGCAAATCCACCTTGCAGAACGACCTCAAGGAGGTTAAAAAAAAGCTTGAACTTTACCATATTACGGTTGAAGCAAAACCTCATCACGGGCTAAGAATAAGGGGTGATGAAATGAAAATACGGTTTGGAATGTCTGAACTTTTATTCGACCGCGAGAACATTCATTCCGATTCTATGTACGTTAATTTGTTCTCATTTCTAGAAAATGATCTTACCGTCATTCGATCTTCGGTCACAAAGCACGTACAGAACTACGGTGTAGAGTTGTCGGACACCGGACTCAACAACCTGATTATTCATATTGCCATTGCTTGTCAACGGATTAAAAATAATCATAATATCATTGAATTACCGGGTGAGCATCATTTCATGGAACAAAAGCAGGAATACGAGGCTGCCAGAACCATCGTTACTGACATTGAAAAGTTATTGTCTCTAAAATTTCCAGAGACTGAGATAACGTATATCACAATGCATCTGCTTGGTACCAAACTGTTATCCGCAGTGGGAACGGATGAACGGGAGATTACTCGTTGGGTGGATAAAGATACCTATCAATATGCAATGGATATTATGAAGGCTATCGAGTCCAAGCTTAAGCTTGGCATAAGCGGTGATCCAGAACTGCTGAAGAGTCTGTGTCTACACCTTCGGCCTGCTCTTAATAGAATTCGCTATGGAATGAGCTTGCGTAATCCAATGCTGGAATCCATCCAATCGACCTACCCATTAGCATTTCAAGGTGGAGTAATCGCTGGAATGGTTATTCAACAGAAGATGGGGCGTCATGTTTCTGAGAATGAGATTGGTTACCTGGCATTGCACATTGGAGCGGCTATGGAACGCAGGAGGGAATCTTATCCACCGAAGCGCTGTATCATCGTGTGTAGTTCTGGTGTGGGCAGTGCCAGATTATTATTTCATAAATTGCGTATTCAATTTGGAGTTCGGCTGGATATTGTCGACACGGTCGGATATTATAAGCTG
This sequence comes from Paenibacillus sp. FSL R7-277, assembly GCF_000517965.1. Taxonomy (NCBI): domain Bacteria; kingdom Bacillati; phylum Bacillota; class Bacilli; order Caryophanales; family Paenibacillaceae; genus Paenibacillus; species Paenibacillus sp. FSL R7-277. Next base: position 48,897 of record NZ_ASPX01000022.1, on the reverse strand, counting down.
GCTCACACGGATCTGGATAACATTGATTTGATTATCAGTACGGTTCCCATAGCTCTTGATATCTCTGTTCAGGTCATTATTGTTAATTCACTGCTTGGAAATAGTGATTTAATGAGGATTGAACAGGCTATTACAGGTGTTTCTGATAACGATATGGAGTATCTACAGGAAGATTTAACATTTATATCCTGTGATTTCAATTCTCGCGAAGAGATTTTACATTTCCTTTGTGATCAGTTACAGCACAAGGGGCTGGTTGGACCGGATTTTTATGATCTTGTTGTGCAGAGAGAAGAGGTGACACCAACTTCATTTGGGAATAGCGTAGCTATCCCACATCCTATTTTACCTCAAACTGAACATACTTTTTGGGCAATCTGTACACTGCAAAAGCCAGTAAACTGGGGATCAAAACCTGTACAATTCATCTGTTTGCTGTGTATCGCAAAAGATGGCGAGGCAGGTGATTTGACTACTATGTATGATCTTCTCGTCCGAGTAGTGGATGATGCTAATCTGGTTCAGAAATTAATTAAATGCCAAAATTATCAGCAAATCCATCATATATTCCGGACAAAATCCTAACTAATTATTGAGGAGTGAAGAGACTAATGGAACGTGATATTCGAAAGATAGTAAGTAACATGACCCTAACCGAAAAAGCGGAGCTGTGCTCGGGGTCCAACTTCTGGTCAACAAAAGCCGTAGACCGATTGGGCATTCCATCTATTACATTAACCGACGGTCCGCATGGTCTCCGCAAGCAGGCTGGAGAACCGGATCATCTGGGACTTAATGAGAGTGTGCCGTCTACCTGCTTCCCTTCCGCTGCTGGTCTGGCGAGCTCCTGGAATCGTGATCTGGTACAGAGTGTAGGTGAAGCCATCGGCAAGGAAGCACAGGCTGAAGATATAGCGGTCGTCCTTGGACCTGCCGTCAATATCAAGCGTTCCCCACTCTGCGGACGTAATTTCGAATATTTCTCGGAGGACCCTTACCTGACGGGAGAACTGGCTGCAGCACACATTGCAGGAGTGCAAGGCCAGGGAGTAGGCACATCCCTGAAGCATTTTGCCGTCAATAATCAGGAGCATCGGCGGATGACAACAGATGCCATTGTCGACGATCGTACATTAAGAGAAATTTATCTGACCGGTTTTGAAAAGGCGGTAAAGCAATCTCAGCCCTGGACGGTGATGTCCTCTTATAACAAGGTCAACGGAACGTATGCCTCCCAAAATGAAACCTTGCTGACCACGATTCTGAAAGAAGAATGGGGACATGAAGGCATCGTGGTCTCCGATTGGGCTGCGGTTAGTGAAATTGTGCCAAGTGTTGTAGCCGGTATGGAGCTGGAGATGCCTTCTTCTAACGGCGAAGGACCTAAGCAAATTATAAAAGCTGTAAATCAAGGAGAATTATCAGAAGAGAAGCTTGATCTGGCTGTGGAAAGGCTCTTGAATGTCATCTTTAAAGCAGCCGATTCCAGGCGTGAGGGTACTAGTTATGATCGGACAGCCCATCATAAGCTGGCGAGAAGGGTTGCGGGAGAATCAATGGTCTTGCTCAAGAATGAGGATCAAGTTCTCCCATTGAGAAAAAGTGGCCGGATTGCGGTTATCGGTGATCTTGCTACGAAGGTGAGATATCAAGGTGGTGGCAGCTCTCATATCAGACCGACACAGTTGGACAGTATTTATGAACAAATTTCGATATCCGCAGGGTCTGAAGCTTCGATCTCTTTTAAGCAGGGTTACGATCAGGGCTCAGATGATGCGAACCCGTCTTTGCTGGATGAAGCAGTGAAGGCTGCAGAAGCTGCAGATGTGGCCGTACTAGTAGTAGGTTTGCCAGACCGCTATGAATCAGAGGGGTATGACCGTTCGCATTTGAATATACCGGTCAATCAGCAGGAGATTATTTCTGCCATTGCTGCAGTTCAGCCTAACGTGGTGGTGGTTCTATGCAACGGAGCACCTATTCTCATGCCGTGGTTGGGTGAGGTGAAGGCTGTTCTGGAAGGTTATTTAGGTGGTCAGGGAGCTGGTGGAGCCATCGCTGACCTGCTGTTTGGAGATGTCAACCCGAGCGGCAAACTGGCGGAGACATTCCCGCAATCCTTGAAGCATAATCCGTCCTATTTATTCTTCCCTGGCGATGGAGACCGTGTCGAATACCGGGAAGGGGTGTATGTCGGTTATCGCTATTATGACATGAAGGATATTGAACCTTTATTTCCTTTCGGTTACGGCTTAAGCTATACCCGGTTTGCATACTCCGGCTTAACAGTGAGCCAGACGGAAATTAAGGATACCGAAACGCTCACCGTCACCGTAAATGTGAAAAACACGGGTTCTATCTTTGGCAAGGAAGTGGTGCAGTTGTACGTTCATGACTGTGAGTCTGAGGTTAGCCGCCTTGAGAAAGAGCTTAAAGGCTTCGCCAAAGTAGCTCTTGAACCGGGAGAAGAAACAACCGTTTCGTTCACCTTGGACAAGCGCAGTTTTGCCTACTACAGTGTTGAACGTACAGCATGGCATGTGGAGAGCGGAGAATTCGATATTCTAATAGGCTCCTCTTCGCGGGACATCTCGTTGCAGACGAAGCTCCATGTGGTATCCACTTCAGAGGAGATCGTGCCGACATATGACCGGAATACTGCCCTTGGTGAATTGCTTTCGAATCCGAAGACGTTAGCAGTCTTGGACCAACTTCAAGGATTGGCTCCACAGAGTGCCGAAAGTGCATCCTCTGACGCCATTTCTAGGGAGATGATACAGGCCTCAATGAAGTATATGCCTCTGAGGGCATTAATTCCGTTTACAGGTGGAGAACTTACGGAAGAGGCATTGTCCATGCTGCTTGTGCAGCTTAACGCAGTAGTACGTCAATAAGCATTGCTACCCGGACGGTCCATGATGCCAAAGGAGAGTAGAGATTCCAGTAACTCCTCAACGTTCGACAAAAAGATAATTATTCATTACAATGAGAATGATTATCATATAGAGAACACATGGAGTGCTTAATTATGAACAATTCGATTCAATATAATTTCAATCATTTCTTTGAAAAGTTTGAAGGAGGTCATCAAGCCGGAAGTTCAAGCTATATGCTTCACCCTACGACAGGAATAGGACAGGTACTTCGGTTGTACCCACGCTCTGAGTTGGAGATGGTTATGTCAGACTATAAGCTGTACCAGAACCATGATATACGCCTAGATTCACTCGCGCCAATGGTAGAGTTTGGGTATTGTTATGAGGGTAGCAGGGAGATAAGTGTACCTGGCGCTCGTCAGGAGTTCATGCCTGCCAATTGGAGTTTGCAACTGATTAATACCTCGGAAGCGAGATTGGAGCTTGGCCAAGCACAATCTTTTCGAATGTTGGGCATCGGGATGTCTGTCGGCGTGTTTCATCATTTTATGACCTCCATCGGGGGAGTGCAAAAGGCTGACTTTAACAGCCTTCTTGGAGGAAAGTCGTATCGGTTGCTTCAGGAGAAGCCGCCAGCTTCCGCCAGTGCTTCGCTTCACCACATTGCAGCAAGCCTAAGAGATGGAACGATGAATAATATTGAGCTGGAGTATACGGTGTTAGAACTCCTGGAACTGGCGCTCCGCACTTTTCTTGAAGGAAAAGAGGAACGGATAGGGCTTAGCCAAGAGACCCAGTTGCGCGTTGGCGAAGCGCGCCGAATAATCCTGCAGCAGATGGATAATCCTCCATCATTGTTGCAGCTGTCACGTATGGTCGGTTTGAATGATTACAAGCTCAAGGTGGGCTTCAAGGAAATGTATGGTAACACAATCTTTGGATACCTACGAGAGAAGAGGATGGAGCAGGCTTTAAAGCTACTTCAAGCCGGCAAGTCCAACGTCATTGAAGTGTCTTGCGCAGTGGGTTACTCGAATCCAAGCCATTTTGCCGAGGCGTTCCGCAAGAAATTCGGAGTAAATCCCAGCGCATTACTACGTGAAAATTCTTCCCGGATATAATATGGTAATGACAGACTTTTATTTAGAACGGACTGTCAACTTACCGGTTAACTCTCTCTCTTCACAAGTAACTGAACTTGCCAGGTACAGAAAAAGCCCTTCAGAACCTACTGAAGGGCTTTTTCATGAAATCGGATGGTTAAATTGCAGAGAATCTTAAGGATTCCGTGAAACGGGGATTTTAATCCACCTTGGGGTAGAGGGGGGAGTCTGTAAAAATCATAATAGAAAAATAGTTGTTTTTTTATTTTTTCACAGAAGGGAGAGTGCACGGGTGCGCTCAAAAAATAGTTCTGATTCAAACTTCAATTCAGCCTCTCTTCCATCTTTCTGGCCGTTTGTACTGACCGGGATGTTGATGATTGTGACCACGACAGGGTTTGCGCGAATGGCCTACGGGCTAGTTTTGCCTTATATGCAGGCCGGACTCGGATTGTCAATTTCACAGGGAGGGATGCTTGGCACGATCATGTTTCTAGGCTACCTGGCTTCGGTCGGGTTATCGGGTATACTCGCTGTCCGCTGGGGTAGCAAAGCTGTTCTTATGGCAGGAGGTTGTGCTGTTGTCATCAGCATGTTTGGCCTTTCCGGATCATATTCGTTCATTTGGGTGGCTCTGTTCATGTTCCTGGCCGGAGGGGGCAGTGCACTGGTGTTCACTCCGCTCATGTCCCTCATGCTGGGCCAGTTCCCGGACAAGAAGGGAATCGTCCTCGGGATGTTGCTAAGTGGTGCAGGTATCGGGATGCTGTTAAGCGGATTTTTAGTACCCTTACTAACCGCTCAATTCCCCGTTCTAGGCTGGCGTGCGGTCTGGTTAGGGTTCGGTATCATCTCACTTGTTGTGCTAATCGCGGCTTTATTGATCCTGAGAAATCCCGAGATTGTAGGGAGCGTGAAGGAGACAGACAAACCGAAGTGGTTAAAAAATAAAGCATTGATGCAGGTGGCTGTACTCTATTTTCTAGTAGGTATAGCATATCTTGTTCCCAATCTATATCAATCTGGTTTCATGCTGGCTGAAGGGATTTCGGACCGCGCTGCCGGTCTGGTGTACGCCATAGCTGGCATCTTCAGCATTGCAGGCGGCCCTGTCTGGGGCAGTCTGTCCGACCGATTTGGTGTAAACCGGATGTTTATACTGGTTTGGGCTTGTGCGGCGGCAGGGGATATCATCCCGCTTCTGAATCATAGTATTCCGGGGTTCGTCTCATCATCAGTACTTTGGGGCTCCAGTATCGGTGGTCTGGTTACATTAATTCAGCTGAAGGCTGCGAAACAAGTCAATCCCCGGTACGTTCCAACTGCCATCGGATTTATCTCAATATTCTATGCGGTAGGTCAAATGCTGGGTCCGGGAATGACAGGGTGGATGATTGATCATCTCGGTGGCTACGGAGTGGCTTATGGATTCGGAGCGGTAGTCTACGGCTTTGGGTTAGTTGCCAGCCTGATCTCTGGGCGCAAACAGAAATTGCTGGAGCAGAGCAAAAAGATAAAGCAGTAACAGCGAGTCCGCAGAAGGCTTTTCCAAGAACCATATAGGGCTATAGTAATAGGGATTTAATAAAAGAAGAGGCTGTCCCAAAAGCCATGTAATGGCTTCTGTGACGCCTCCTTTTTTTGAGAAAGATCAGCGAATGGACTTGAATGGACGCTCCGTGAACGCTACCACGCGATCAATCATAGTGACCACAACGCTTGGAGAAGGAAGCAGCACCATTCATTAATTGGCCACGACGATTTGCCATTGTTGATTCAAGCCGTTGTTGTCACTCCATTGAATCACATTGGCACCGTCGGTGAGTGCGCCGGAGGAGACGTCTATCAATTTGCCGGTAGCGCGGTTCTTCAGCTTGAAGAAGCCGCCGCCCGCATCTATCAGCTGCCAGTGCTGGCTGGTCCAACCCCCGTCTGACCACTGTTCGATGACTGTTCCATCGGTCGTAGTGCCATTCTCAGGGCCAAGAATCAATCCGCTGTTGGCGTTCTTAAGCTTATAGTACCCGTCGCCAGCGTCGATCAGCGTCCAACGTTCACTCGATAAGTTAGTATCAGTCCATTGTTCGGCATCTGCACCATTTGCTGTTGCACTCGCTCTAATGTTCAAAGCCTTTTCGCTTTTGCGGTTAATCAGCTCATACGTGAGGCTGCTGTCTACCGTGAAAGGAGTTCCTGCGACCGTTCCTGCTGCACTGTCGATGTTAAGCTGCGGGTACCATGACATGGAGAGGGTGGTCGATGAAGGGAATGTCAACGGCAGCCATACGTATTTGGATTCATTGGCGGGACGCTCCCAGGCTCCGGCCCAGCGGTCACCCATATATAGATAGGACGTGGATGAGCTACCCTCAACAGGAATGATATAGGCGGCTTGTGACTCGGAAGCGCGTGAATCTCCGACATTGGAGAGGGCGCTCCAGGTTCCGTTTATGCTGGAAGCGGTTGCGTATTTCTGCTGGTTAGGAGTCCAGCCTGTTGCGCCGGAAGTGATCAGGAAGTAGGTAGAGCCCCGCTTGAACATAGCAGGAGCTTCACGGTATGAGCCTGCCCACAGGGTCTGGACTAGTGATTCCACGCCCAGAAAATCCGGTGTCAGACGATAAATGTTAAGATCGGCATTCACCCTTGTGGCTGATATCAGATAAGCGGTGCCGTTATCGTTGTATACCGTCATATCACGGGAATCGTAGTCAAGAGGCCTGAAGCTGCCTTGATACGTATACGGACCTTCGATATTGGAGGCTGAGGCAACAGCGACTTTTGCTTCTCCGTAATCTACCCCGTTTTCTTTATGCGCCCATAGCACATATTTTCCGGTTGCCGCATTATAAAGAAGCTTGGGGCGTTCGATATTGGCGGTTGCAAGCTCTGAGGCGCTGCTCTTGGATAGTATATTCGCGCGGAATTCCCAGTTCTTCAGGTCTGTTGAACGGTAAAGTGATACATAGTTCGTTCCATCCCGGTTCTCCCCAACCCAATAATAATAGCTGCCAGACTTGATCATTCCACCGCCATGCGCATTAACCGGATTGCCTGAAGTATCCTTGAACTGAATCCCGTTAAGGAGACTGAGCGGAGCGGCATAGCTCTTGGAGCCAGATCCTCCATAGGACAGTACAATCAACAGAAGGGACAGAAACAGGATAAAGGGTGTTTTAGCTCTTTTCCATTCATTCACATGCATTCGAGTAATCCTCCTTCATTTCATTCATTATTTAGTTAAGCGCTTACAAAAAACAAAAAGAATGTCCTCCTTTCTCTCCAAACATTACCAGTAATACAAATTACGATCAATTTAAACATTTGGATATTTGTAGACAAAATGGATATTTCTTTTGTAACAATTCGCCAGAGCTACCTGAGATGCTTTGGAATACAAAGCATAACGTCCGTTGCCTGCTCCCCCAATGTCACTTAATGATGATATACTTACCTTGAGTATTATGATAATGATAATCAAAATCATTTTAGGGACGGTATATCAATTGGGACAAGTGAGATGAGGGAGCGCGGATTGATGCAAGAAGAAGCAGAAGCAAGGCAGATATTTACACCAGAGATGATCGATATGATGGCCCGCATTTGGACACGTTCGATCATTACATTAATAGATGTACGCTTTCAGAATATAGCGTCCGCCTACCCTTTGGAGCAGTATAAAATGCCTAGCAGCATGTTTATCTATGCCTGTGGAGGGGAAGCGCAAATTCAACTGAATGAAACCACATTCGGAATGGAACGCTTCGGTCTAGTTCATGGCGGGAAGGGGAGCCTGCTCAGTATTTGGCCTAAAAGGGAGCGTGTGAAGACCTTTATGGTCTTTTATAAAGCGGAATCCCCTCTTTTCCACAAGAAGCACCTGCAGCAATTACTGGAGCAAGTCAATCCATTTGTTCAACAGTTTGGTTATACACCAAGTAATCCTATCTTGCTGCTCGATTGGTTTCAACAAATGTTGAATGACTGGAACCACGGCAAGGCGATGGATCAGCTTCAGGCCAAGAGTTTTCTATATCAATTGATTCATAGGGTGTACAGAGATTTTGAGGGTGGCGAGATTCGCTATCTCCAGCCCTTTCCAGCCAGTTCTGCCAAAATATATCTTGATAAACATTACCGGGAGCCGATTATGTTCCAGGATATTGCTGCTATGTTTGGGATCAGTGGCGGGCAATTAACGCGGTTGTTCAAAAAGAAGGAAGGGATGAGCTTACAGGAGTACCTCATTCAGAGAAGGATTGAAGCTGCTTGTCATGACTTGAAGTATACGGAGGCAACCATTAAAGAGATAGCAACAGGATCTGGATTTGCTGATGAGAAGAACCTGTTTCGGATGTTTAAGAAGTATTACAAGATGACGCCGAGTGATTACCGGAAAATAAACGCACCATCCATGCAGGTTGATGGTATTGATAATGATTCTCATCTTCATTACAATGAGAGGGAACTGGCGAGTCTAGTCAAGTCTTATAGAGATGGGGAATCAAGCATGTTTGGACAAGTACGAAGTAAAGAAATGATCTTTGTGGCGGCGATGAGCCTGATGCTGTTGCTGACGGCATGTACGTCGGGGACGCCAGCGAATAATAGGGGAACGGTGAATCCGCCTGCGGAGACCGGGCAGACGACACAACCGGAAGTACAGGAGACGAAGGCTTCAGAAGCAGTCTCACAGACCAGAACGATATCTACTGTAAAGGGTGATGTTGAGGTGCCCAGCAACCCTCAGCGTGTTGTAGTCGATTATCTGGTTGGTGATGTGGTAGCTTTGGGTGTAACTCCTCATGGTGTGGCGAGAGCGACAAAGGGCGAGACAGAGGCGGTGTATTCTACCGAGATTAAAGATTCAATTAACATAAAGATGGAGCCGGAAGATGTCATGACGCTTGAGCCTGATCTGATCATATTAGCATGGGGCGAAGAGAATTATGAGGATTTATCCAAAATTGCCCCGACCATTTATGTCCCTTATGGTGATATGACTACAGAAGAGCGTATCCATTTTATTGGCAATGTTCTGAATAAGCCGAAAGAGGCTGAGGCTGTTTTGAGTGCTTATGCTAACAAAATCGAAGAAGCGAAGCTATCCCTTAAGAATGCCGGCCTTGCAGATGTGACGATTACGATGGGAGAATTCGGTGATAAAACGAACTCCATCGCTGGAGCCAAGCATGCGGTTGGCGAGCTTATGTATAATCAGCTTCAAATGAAGGCACCGTCAAAAGTTCAATCTGATATTATTGACGCAGATAAATATTGGGGACAGATCTCTATGGAGGTCTTGCCCGCTTACATGGGAGATTATTTGATCGCCTTAGGAGATACAGAAGTTCCTGCTGATCATGCGGTTTGGAAATCACTACCCGCTGTGCAGCATAATCGGATCGTAACGGTGGGTTCATCGCTATCTTGGTCCACGGATATAATGACTTCCAGTGCTTTGATTGATCATATTGTCAATCAACTGCTGGCATTAGCTAAATAAGGGGATCTGGAAATACGATGAAAAACAAGCCTGAACAAAATCGCCGCGGGTTGGTGAACTTCACCATGTACATGGTGGTAGGGCTTGGATTAACGGTTCTCATGTCAGCGGCGTCGATTAGCTTTGGTGCCGCTGACATGAGGTTAGCGACTGCATGGGAGGCTATTTTCCGATTTGATCCAACGCTCACTGAACATCAAATTATTCAAACCCTACGTCTTCCGCGTACCGTAGCCGATCTGATCGTCGGATGTAGCCTTGCGGTTTGTGGTGCAATCATGCAGGGGACAACGCGTAATCCGCTGGCCGACTCCGGGCTGATGGGGATCAGCTCTGGTGCAGCATTCGCGATTGCGCTATGCCTGGCCTTTCTACCGGGGTATTCGTATGGGCAGATGATGCTGTTTGCTTGTCTGGGAGCAGCGCTCGCGACCGGGATCACGTACTTCATCGCGTCACTGGGCAAGCGCGGGATGACACCTCAGCGGCTGGTGCTGGCAGGGCTGTCCATCTCCATGCTGTTTGGCGCACTCAGTCAGTATTTGGCGATCAATTACAACCTGGGCCGGGCATTGGCATTCTGGACCGCAGGCAGTACAGCCGGGGCCAAGTGGGAGGAATTACTGATTATCTCCCCTCTATTTGTTGGTGGTGTACTGCTGGCGTTGGCGCTGGCTCCTTCTGTTACACTGCTTAGTCTGGGAGAGGATGTGGCAAGTGGACTCGGTATCCGTAGCGGACTGGTCAAGGGGCTATCGACGATTATCGTGCTCGTGCTGACTGGATTGGCTGTTGTCGTGGTTGGCCCAATCGGTTTTGTGGGTCTGATTACCCCGCATATTGTGCGATATATGGTCGGTGTCGATTATCGGTACATTATTCCGGCGGCTGCGCTATATGGCGCGTTGCTGACCGTATCGGCCGATCTGGCTGGCCGTTTGATCAATAGGCCGTTCGAAACACCGATTGGCATTATTTTTTCTATCATTGGTGTGCCGTACTTTCTCTTCCTGGCCCGCAGGCAAAGGAGGGAATTCGAATGATCAAGCAGCGTTATACGGTGCAACGGGGTATCCTCGTCAATGTAGTGCTTATGGTGCTTATCCTTATGTTTGCTATCATTAGCATGAATTCCGGCAAGATGAATCTTTCACCGCAGGAAGTGCTGAACGTTCTCCTGGGTAACGGCACCGGTAAGCAAAATCTTATCCTGTTCGATTTTCGGATGCCACGAATTGTACTGTCGATCTTGGTAGGTCTGGGAATGGGCGCGGCTGGGGTCGTGATGCAGAGTTTGCTGCGCAATGACATGGCTAGTCCGGGGACACTGGGGATTAGTTCAGGATCGGGTTTGTTTGTCCTGTTCTTCGTAGTATTCATCGCATCGGCAGGAAAAAGTTCCTTCATTGCCCTGCCGCTGCTGGCCTTTGTTGGCGGCCTGCTGGCGGCGGGATTGATCTTCTTATTATCGTATCACCGCGGGCGTAACCTCTCGCCAATCGGTCTGATCTTAACCGGGGTCGCACTCGGAAGCGGGTATGGGGCGCTGACCACCTTCCTGACACTCAAGCTGGATGATTCGCAGATGGACTTCATGCTGAATTGGCTGGCGGGGAGCTTGTGGGGCGCTGATTGGCGCTATATTGCCGTACTGGCACCATGGGTCTTGATTTTAATCGGTTATATTTTCTACAAGTCCCGGATGCTGAACACCCTCCATCTGGGCTATCAGACGGCAGAAGGGCTGGGACTTTCCGTGAAGCGGCAGTTTTTGGGGTTGTCGATCGCTGCTGTTGCTTTATCCTCTGGCAGTGTGGCTGTTGGCGGAAGCTTCTTCTTCGTTGGTTTGATTGCTCCGCATATGGCAAGGAAACTGGTCGGGCCTGATCACAAATTACTCATTCCGGCTGCCAGCCTGACCGGCGGATTAGTCGTGGTGCTGGCTGACACGATTACGCGCACGGTTAACCTGGGGGGAGATGTGCCGACGGGAATCGTCATTACGGTCATCAGTGTTCCGTACTTTCTTTATTTACTAGCGAAGGCCAATTAGGAGGACGTCATGGACAGTATTACAGCAGAGCAAATTGATATTGCCTATAATGACACGCTTATCGTCAAAGAACTGGATTTGCAGATTCCGCGTGGACAGATCACCTCGATTATTGGTCCCAATGGATGCGGCAAATCAACCGTACTCAAGGCAGTCGGCCGGCTGCTCAAGACGAATAGTGGTACGGTCTATCTGAATGGTGCCGATATCCGCACACTGTCCACCAAGGAAGTCGCCAAGCAAATGGCGATTCTGCCGCAGACGCCAACCGCACCGAGCGGCTTGACGGTCGGCCAATTAGTCGCCTATGGGCGTTTTCCTCATCAACGGGGTTTCGGCAAGCTCTCCAAAGAGGATAAGCAAGTAGTCACCTGGGCGCTATCGGTTACACAGCTTACAGCGTTTGAGCATCGTGAGGTCGATACGCTCTCTGGCGGTCAGCGTCAGCGCGTATGGATTGCGATGGCGCTCACCCAGCAGACCGATCTGATCCTGCTGGATGAACCCACCACTTATCTGGACCTGGCGCATCAGCTCGAAGTGCTGGAACTGCTCTATGACCTGAATCGCAGTCAGCAGGTGACGATTGTGATGGTGCTGCATGACCTGAATCTGGCAGCGCGTTTCTCCGACTACATGGTGGCGATTCGTGAGGGCCAGGTGGTGGAGCATGGCTCGCCAGAGCGTGTAATGACGGTACAGACGCTGCGTGAGGTGTTTGCCATTGATGCCGAGATTATGCTGGAACCGCGAACAGGGCGGCCGGTGTATGTGACGTACGAGCTATTGCGTGATAAGCGTAGAGACCAAGAAGCAGATCAAGGATTCCTGCAAGCTGAGGAACAGAAGGAGTCGATTGCCACATGAGAACCGCATGGCGTGTCCTGATGGGCGCAAGGAAATACTGGCTGCAGTTAGGCATTGGATTTGCCGGTATCGTGATGGCCACGATTGCCGGGTTTTATTTGCCCTGGGCGCTCCGCTCGTTGACACAATTGGCGACCGAAGGCAGCAGCCGGTTTGCCGCGGAAGCGCTGAAGATTGGTCTGTTGCTGCTTGGAGCCACCTGTCTGCAAGCCATCGGAACATCACTGGCCGGCTATATGAACCATTATGCGGCACTTCACTATGTGGCAGATTTAAGAACAAGATTATATAGCAAATATCAGCAGATGAGCCTGCGCTATTTCCATCGAAGCCGGACGGGTGACTTGACCGGGCGCGTTGTGAATGATGCGATGGAAGCGGAAATTTACATTGCCCATGCCATTCCTGACTTTATCATCAACGGTCTGACTTTTATCGGAGTAGGCATCCTGCTCTTGACGATCAATGTGAAGCTGGCACTGATCAGTCTGATCACAATTCCGTTGCTGCTTGCGATCACGGTATGGCAAAGCAAACGCTTGTCACCGCTATGGGGAGAGAATTCCAAGGCGCGGGGAGAGATTGCTGGCAAGGTGCAGGAGAACCTGTCGGGCATGAAGGAAATCCAAATTTTCAATCGGCAGGAGGAGGAGCGGGGCAACGTTTCCCGTCTGGCTATGAAACATACGAAGACCTATTTGCGCGCCAGTCTGTTCTATGAGACCTCTGTGCCGTTGCTGGCATTTGTGACCGCGCTGGGTACCGTGCTTGTCGTGATACTAGGCGGCAGATTGATGGCAACAGGTGAGGTAAGTATTGCTGATATCATTGGATTCATCGCCTACCTGGGTATGTTCTATCAGCCGGTAAAGTCCTTTTCCAGCTTAGTGGAAATGTCCGGGCGAGCCGCCGCTGGCCTTAAACGGGTATATGATGTGCTGGAAGAGGAGGAAGACATACAGGAGAAGCGAAATGCAGTCCATTTGCCGCGTATACAAGGACAGATATCCTTTCAGAATGTCACATTCGTATATCCGGATGGTGCTCCTGTACTAGAAGGGCTGAACCTGACTATTGAGCCTGGAAAGACGGTAGCGCTTGTAGGTACAACCGGAGTAGGAAAGACGACATTAGCCAGTCTCGTTAACCGGTTTTACGAACCGCAGACCGGTTCAATTCAAGTGGATGGCATCGACATTCGGGATGTAACCCTCTCCAGCCTGCGTGACAATATCTCAATGGTGCTGCAGGATACCTTCCTGTTTGACGGCACGGTGTATGACAATATCGCTTATGGATGGGCTGATGCGACCGGGAAAGATGTGATTGCCGCAGCGAAAGCGGCGAAAGCGCATGATTTCATAGCACAGATGGAGCAAGGCTACGATACGGTCATTGGTGAACGCGGTGTACGGCTGTCAGGAGGGCAGAAACAGCGGATTTCGATCGCACGGGCGATTCTGCGCAATGCACCGATCCTCATTCTGGATGAAGCGACATCGGCGCTGGATACCAAGACCGAGCAAGAGATCCAGCAGGCGCTGGACGAAATATCGAAGGATCGCACAACACTGGTGATTGCCCATCGGCTATCGACGGTCCGCCATGCCGACCAGATCGTCGTGCTGGAGGGCACAGAGATTGCCGAGACGGGTACGCATGAGGAACTGCTGCGTAGCGGCGGCATTTATGCACGATTGTATGCGACGCAAGCTTCTTGAATGTAATCGGATCGGTCTTCAAGGGTCAGGACCCCTAATTAAAGAGACCGGAGCAAGAGGCCCATGCAACCCCGCATGGGCCTCTTGCTCCGTTCAATTCACTTCCCCCCACCTGGAATTGCAACCTCATGCCCAACGGTTGCGGCCATGCGGGCAGTTTTTGTACCCCAAGGCCGGGCCAGGACACCACGCGACAGCGGACTGAAGACCATGGTCTGAATCCCTTCGTCGGCACAGAGCGGGATCATTTCATTTTCTTCTTCGCGGGCGATTAAGTTGTAGTTGTGTTGCATGGAGATGAAGCGGGTCCAACCGTTCTGTTTCTGGAGATGCAGGGCCTTGGCGAACTGCCAAGTTCTCATGGTGGAGGCGCCCTGCTGACACTTTCCTCGCTGGTTCCGTGCGAATACAAATTAGCGGTATCGAAGAAGTTGATTCCTGCCTCAAGCGCATGTCTGATCATAAGGCGGCTGCCTTCCTCGCCCAGCTAGGGTAACACTGAGGGGATCTCTACTATCGTAGCTCCTTCACAAAAATCTATTCTGGTATGATCCAGACAATCTCGCAGATTCGTACGAAAAACTTCCGGCCCCTGGTATCCAATACAACGTGGTCTGGCTTAACTTCCACTAAGCAGCCGCTAATCCCTCCGCGAGTGGTTTCGATCACTACCTGTTTACCTTTTACAGACATTAAGGTTTCGACTACGTAGGGATCAATAGGATAGACCATGATTGCTTGCGGCATTTGTTGCTGCATTGGATACATTTGATTATTCAGCACTTTGTTACCTCCCGAATGGTTATACATCATCCTATGCTAATGCCCACATAAAGAACTGGGCGGATGCCCATGCAATAACGAATTCCCTAATCATTATTAAATAAAAAATGGAAGCAAGTACAAAGCTGTAATGGCACCAAAGGGGATCGGTCTTGGATAAAAGCGGCGGCGCGGGTAGAAACCCGGATAGTATCCGAATTGTCTGTAGGTTGTTGCGTTAGCAGGCATTCCGTTCATCTGGCCTACCATTTCATTGGTGGGAATGGCAAGTGTAACATAGTTCTGATCGATATGAGCAACAAACCCGTCGTGAGACTGACCATCGCTTGTAGTAATACCAACATATTTATTCATACAATTCCAGGCAACTTGTTGATAATTCGTTTCCATGGGTAAACCTCCTCAAATACTATCTCGTCAACAGTCTATGGACTATAACCTATATCCATCACGGCATATGCCCATAGCTTAAAAAATTCATAATGAATTAAGCCTAATTGTAACGAGAGATAAATGATGAGAATGGATATGAACGCAATCATAACTATTACCTCCAACTACCTTGCAATAAACAGTAGTCGATGGTAATCTTTGTATTAGTAACTACTGTGTATTGCACAGTACTAAATAAAGCGTGGTGATACGTATTGAATGTTCAGTTCAAGAAGGGTGTGCTGGAGCTTTGTGTGCTTGTATTGACCTCACAGAAGGACCGGTATGGATATGAGCTGGTGGAGCAGATCTCGCAGAAATTTGCCATTGCGGAGGGCACGATCTATCCGTTGTTAAGAAGGCTGGCGGCGGATGGGTTATTCTCGACCTATTTATCCGAATCGGAGGAGGGGCCGCCCCGGAAGTACTATAAGATTACCGATGAGGGAAGGAGAGTCATGCACGACATGATTGAGGAATGGAATGCTTTTGCCATAGGGGTGCAGGAGATTATTAAGGGGGGATCGGATTGAATAAAGAGGCCTATCTGAATGAATTGGCACGGTATCTGAAGCTGCTTCCTCCTGAGGAATGTGCCGATCTTATGGGGGAATTCAGGGAGCATTTCGAGTGTGCCCAATTAAGCGGGCGGTCAGAAGCAGAGGTGATCTCCAAGCTGGGCCACCCCCGGTTGATCGCCCGTGAACTACTGACCCAGTCGCAAATTGAGAGAGCGGACAAATCCCCAACGCTCTTAAGCGTTACGAGAGCGGTTATGGCAACGGTGAGCTTAGGATTGTTCAACTTAGTTATCGTTCTGCTGCCTTTTATCACCTCTTTGACTGTGATTGCCGGGGTGTTCGTCTTTGCCATTTGCCTGCTTATTTCTCCGGTTCTGTTAATTCTTCAGTATCAGTCGGTGGCGTTGTCTATCAATAGCATCTTCCTGATGCTGGGCCTGGTTGGTGTGGGACTACTAGTAGCCCTTGGAACATTAAAGCTCACCCGGCTGTATTACCACCTTGTGATCAAGTACCTGAAGTATAATCTGACAGTTATCAAGAAGGATGTGATTTCTTTTGAAAAATAGATCCCGGATCGTAACCAGACTTGCCCTGCTCCTGATTGCTGCCGGAGTCATTGGAAATGTAGTGCTGTATCTGTTAGGCAATTCACCCTTCAATTTGCATGAGCTATCGGTTGAACAGCCTGTGCGGATGGACCAGACCACTAGCGTTCTTCTTCAAAACGAGATTGGAACGATTGATGTGGTTCCCATTCAGGGAGATGAAATCAAGGCAACCTTAGGCGGGAAGACGACCAAGGCATTAATGAAGGATTACAAGCTGCACATCACTCAGGATCGGGGACAAACCAGCATTAAGGTTGTTCAGGATAACCGCTTCCGCTTTTTTGACATCTATACGGAGCTTAAGCTCACGGTAGGGATTCCTGAGACCCGGCTAGACCAGCTGCAGGTGGTAACGGACTCCGGAAAAATAGATGTCGGCCCCGTCCTGGCGAAGGAATACCGGGTGGTAAGCGACTCAGGGGCTATCAAGCTGGATATAGAGGAGGGGATCATCCATGCTGAGACAGATACGGGTAAAATCACCGCCTCGATTGAGCGCATTAGTCAAGATATCCATGCCACCTCGGACAGTGGAGACATTACCATCCAGACAGCAGAAGCGCCTCAGGCGCTCCGTACTCAATTCTCTGCGGATTCTGGAACCGTTCAGGTGACGCTTCCGGGTTATAAGGATGGTTATATCGGTGAGGGAGGGCCACTTGTCAAGCTTATCTCTGACACTGGCAATCTTAGGATCGAACAGTAACAGTATTTAGGCGAAGAGCAGGAAGAAGAATATGATTGATTTTAGGAGGCGGCCTTGTGTGATAACACATAATCCCAGGAAAGAAGTCTTAATCAAGACTGTTGATCTATGCAAAGTTTACTCCTCAGGCCATGAACAATTTCTCGCCGCCAAAAGCATTAATCTCGAAGTATACCAAGGTGACTTTACGGTGATTATGGGCAGCTCAGGCTCGGGGAAATCTACGTTGCTCTACCTCCTCAGCGGTCTGGACGGGATCACTTCCGGAGAAGTGATGTTCAAGGGAGAGCGAATCGATGCATACACAGAGAAGGAACTTACGGATTTCCGGTCCAACAAAATCGGCTATGTATATCAATCGATCAATCTGGTTCCTGATTTCACCTTGCTGGAGAATGTGGCTTTCCCGGGATACGTGGCTGGGCGCAGCAAAAGCGAGGTGAACGAGCAGGCATTAAGCCTGCTGCACCAGATGGGGATCGGGGCTCAAGCCGGACGCCTGCCATCCCAGGTATCTGGAGGACAGCAGCAGAGAGCGGCGATTGCCAGAGCGCTCATCAATTCGCCGGAGGTGATTTTTGCGGATGAGCCTACAGGGGCATTAAGCCAGGAGCAGGGCGCAGTGATTCTGGATCTGTTGACGGAGATGAATCAGAATAATCAATCCATCGTTATGGTAACGCATGATATCCAGGCTGCGTGCAGGGCAGACCGGTTAATCCTGGTCAAAGACGGCACTATCGATGGGATTCTGGAGCTAGGCAAATATGCACCGGATCAGTTGAAAGCGAGAGAAAACCAAATTTTCATGTTCATGTCAGGGGAGGAGAGGTAGCGGATGTATGCGGTATGGAAACTATGCTGGACGAACCTGAAGCATAAAAAAGTGCAAAACAGCTTCATTGCAATCATCATCATGCTGGCAGCCCTGCTCCTCTCAACGGCCGTATCCGTTCTGAACAACACCAACCGGATGTATGAGAGTATGCATGACCAGTCCCGTGGCGCGCATCAAATATTGCAGCTGGAGAATGGCATCCATGATCCGGTTCAGGTACATACATGGTGGGAGGAGCAGTCAGGGGTAACGGTCTCGGATTTGATGCGCTACCGCTATCTGTCTAGCATGTCGCACGCAGGAGAAGAGATCCTGAATGTGGACTTGTTCATGATGGATGCACCCGAAGGACCTTTTCCCGTGGACCGGCTGCAGTTCGTCGAAGGAGCAGAACAGAGCTCACCGGAAGCAGGAACTGTCTGGATTCCCACCTCGCTGGCTTATCCCAATGATATTCATGTGGGCGATTCAGTTGAATTCAAGACGGATGAAGGGGTCATTCAGCTAAAGGTTGCGGGCGTCGTTGTGGATATCTCCTACTGTTCGCCATTTGCGACGAGCGGGAGAATCTGGCTGAATCCTGAGGATTATAACAAACATATGACCCTGCTGCCTGGCGGAGATAAGTATATGACCGGACTAAGGTTCGAGGATTACAGCCAACATAGGGCCTACTGGGATAGATTCGAGCAGTCTCTCGGGACCCCTTATCTGGAGTCCGTTAAAGACTTCGAGAGCTTGTCTTCCTATTATATGATTGCGAATCAGGTGATCAGCTTCGTGATGATTTTTCTGGCTGCCGTCATGGTCTGTGTGGCCTTATACACCTTGGGATTCACGATTGCCGATGCCATCCTCTCTAACTATCGAACAATCGGGATTATTAAATCTGTCGGATTATCGTCCCGCAAAGTCATTATGGCTTATGTTGCGCAATACACCTTCCTGGCGCTCGTATCGGTCATTCCGGGGATTCTGGTCAGCAATCTTCTCTCCGGCACCATTGTTGCCAGTTCCATGGCTTATCTCAGTACAGGATCAGCAGGGATGAACGATTTATTCTCAAGTACAGGCCTGTGGACTGGCGCGGCTGTCGTTGTGGTTATTCTCCTCTCGGCCCTGGTGTTCGCGAATAAGGCACGTCATGTGGAGCCGGCCCAAGCCGTTCGTTACGGCATGTCCGAGAAGGAGTACTCCCACCAATCAGGAGGAACTGGAATATGGAAAAGAAAGCTCCTGCAACTGGGCGCTCTTCCGACTTCAATGATTATCGGGCTAAGAAGTGTCACCAAGAATATCCGGGGTTCGCTGCTTATTGTACTGATCTCGACGTTGTCCACCGCTGTACTTGTCTTTGGATTCCTGTTCGTATACAGCATTGCTTCCATCCATGGCACCATTGCCAAGTGGGGGTATGACTCGGCGGATCTGTCCATAAGAATCGATAATCCGGCTAAAATGACTTTTGCACAGCTACAAGAAGAAGTCCTCTCTGACCCAAGGGTGAAGAATTACTCGCGGTACGGGGATGCCAATGCGGTGGTGCCGATTCCTATGAAGGACGGGGCTGCCGTGAAACAGGATACGATGGGGATCCTGCTGACGGTGGCGGACGGGAACTATGATCAGATAGGCTATGAGAATGTGGACGGCCGTAACCCTGTGTCTGCCAATGAAATCTCGGTGGGTGTGAATGTGGCCAGAACGCTGGGCATCCAAGCAGGGGATACAATGGACATTTATATTGAAGGGGTAAAACAAACGCTAACCGTCACCGGGATCTACCAGGCAATCGCGAACATGTCTAATTCGGGGCGGATTACCGCCGACGTCATCAGAAATAGTAATCCGGGCTATGGAAGTGCGATGAACACCACTTTCATGAATCTGCATGAGGGCACTTCAACCGATTCATTCGTGAAGGATTTGCAAGAGCGGTACGGCAGTGTACTTGGCATCGCCAGTCAGGCATCGCTTGTGGATGAGGTATTCTCCCAGGCGGTCAAAATCATTGTGCTGCCAGTGTCCGTTATGGCGCTGTTGTTCATCGTTATTACGTTCGTGATCATCTACAGCATCTGCCGGATTAACATGAAGAAAGAGAGCCGCACCTACGGCATCTACAAGTCCATCGGCATGACCTCCCGCCAGATCCGGCTGTCGGAAACCACCGGAATCCTGGTCGTATCGGGGATCGGAGCTTTGGTAGGGATACCTTTAGGCTTATTAGGCCTGCCACCACTGCTGAACGTTATCCTGTCGGATTATGGGATTGTTAAAGTTCCGCTGATCATGAACGGGGGAGGTATAGCCTCGATGATTCCCTTAAGTGTCATCGCCGCAGGCCTGGGCTGCTGGGCAGCATCCAAGTCTATTCAGAGTGCTTCGCCGCGGGTGTTAGTGGTGGATTGAAAGTAGGGCCGGGCGTTCAGTCCGAAAGTATAGGCCGAAGCCCGTCAACCTTAACTGGTCGGCGGGCTATGGGTTACAGTCTTACGACACTGGACTCGCCGGTCGGCAGAGAATGATTTAAGCCTTGGCAGAAGTCCTTCATACCAAATGCAAAAGTGTCTTGAAAAGTTACAGCTGACAACTCACCATGAGCATCTATAAAGTTAAATATCATATAGTGACTAGTTTTCTTTTTATTTCCTATTCCGGACATTCCACCGACAATTGTTCCTAACCCAGGTACAATAAGCGTTCCAATCATTGCACGACCCACAACGCTTTTGCTTTTATCGATCAATTCTTGCTCACTTTTAACTTCAGCGGCTCTGAATTGCGCCAGATACATTTCAAATCTTTGTCTGCCTGAATCAATAAGCACACGATCAGAAAATCTAAAAATTTTGCACTCGACACTTCCAATGCCAAGTCCCTCCACATGTTTTGCGAATACTCCCTGTAACGCTCCGATGCTTTGGGTTTGTTCTTTTAGCTCATTCCCTTGTTTAATTCCTTTTTTTGCTGCAAAAATAATACCGATAATGAGCACTACAATAAATCCCCAAATAAATAACATCATGATGAACAGCCCCTTATTCTGATAATAATTAGCAAAAATAGTCTATCAGAATAATATGGATATTACTATGTGTTTTACAGTGAATACTAAATATAAAGTGCTAACTGAAATCTCCCGTCACATCTCCTTCAGCAAAAACATGAACATTCTTTAGCTCTGGTGTCACTGCCATCATAAACTCCTTTCAATCACAAACTGAACTCGGCTGTGTATAGACGGTTGGGTAGATTTCCATTAATTCGCTCTCCATCTTGCAGGCCTTAGCTACCATTTCGTCTAACTCGCTTGCTGCAAAATCCTCATCAATGATAGATTCCATTAGGTTGGTGTATTCCTCTGCTAATTCCTTATCTTCGTTTATTTGGTTAACAGTATTTTCGTAGTCAGACAACGACTTCTCTAATCGATCTCCAATATGGAGCAGGTTAATGTACACTTTTACAGCATTATCATAAATATCTCTTAACTTATTAACTTCAAAATTATGGTAGGAAGTTGCATCTTGCCTTGTGGTATAGTTGTAGGTTTATTTTTGTAGGGGGAATAGTATTGGTGAAATTTGCAGCTCTTGTGTTAGTGCTTATAATTGTATTCGCAGTCATGGTGTCTATATACCTAACTAAAAAGCAGAAGGGGTATTCAAAGAGCTCCTCGATTGATCCACTTAAAATTACAATTCAGGATGTAGACAAAATGGAAGACGGATCGGAGTTTGAAGAATATCTGTATAGGTTATTTTTAGCTCTGGGATATAAAGATGCCTATAAGACTCCAAGAAGCAGAGATTTCGGGACAGATCTAGTTTTCACTGATCGGGATGGGTATCGCAATGTAGTTCAAGCCAAACGATATTCCTATCCTGTAGGTATAGGAGCTGTACAAGAGGTGTATAGTTCAATGCGCTACTATCGTGCCAAGAAATCGATGGTGATATCTTCAAGTCAATACACGATTGCATGTGATGAACTTGCTGGATATAATGGCGTTAAACTTCATAACAGAAAAGACCTTATAGAGATTATGGATTTATTTAAAGCGGGGAAATTTGATAATGTAAAAGATATTATTGAGGAAGATGCACATTTAAAATATGATTCATGGGATAACTACCTGAATGGAGATAAAGTAATCAAGAAGGATTTAAAGGCTGAGAAACGAATTTTAGCTGAGCAGAAAAGGAAATAACTAATACATACATTCTCTGTTTATAAATGGACTAAATAAAGTGTGAAATTGCTAGATAGATTAGGTATTTGAAAGATCTGGTTTTAATTTTCTGTTAGATATTTAGAACATTTGCACAACAACCCGTTAGCCTTTGCTTGACGGGTTACGAAGAAGCAGCAAATATTGAGTATAAAGTTGTAGATGTTAAAACTTTACCTGCTGAACCTGGAATGACAACTCCTTTTTATACCACTTATTTGAATAGAGAGTGTACTATATATTCAGGTATTCCTTCAGGTGGAGTGTCTTGGATTCATATAAGATATAATGCGCTTATCGGCGATAGTAATGATGGGCCGTATGATGGATTATTCTATGGCGGAAGAGTATTAGATAGTTGGCAAACTGGAACAGCTGTTGCAAGTTGGAAACATCAAACCGGGAACTTTGAACTTCTTGGAAATCAGGCGGACGTAACTGCAACAGGGTTATTAACGTATGGAATACCGAGTACACCACTATCTGTTACTACCCAACAAACATTTCTATATAGAGATAGTATACAAAATTATTAATTATTTGAGGTGGTTTCATGACTGTGTTGAAGAAAAAAACCTACTGGATCACTACTTTAATAATTCTGATACTTTCGTTAATGAAACCTATCTCTATTGAATACTCGAATACGGCTTACGAATATAAGTTTGGGGCTTTATTTCCATTTCTTAGCCTTAGACTAAATGATTTTTCTTCTGGATATCAAGATATTTTTAGTATCTCTGCACAGGCTGAGAGTTATGAGCTGAACATTATTTCATTGGTTGGTGCTTGCCTAGTTTGCTTTCTCATTTCCTATGTACTAATAAAAATAGCTATAGCACTTTTTGGGGAAAAAGCTAATTAGGTTTAGTTACTGAGGAGATAATAAATTTTAGTCAAATGTTAAATCCGCCAGAGTTCCTCAGGCGGATTTTTCAATTATATGTGAAAATAAAAAAACGTATTCGCATTTGGCTACAACAACTATACTTTAACGTAAAAGCTACCAGAGACTAGCATAAGGATCAAGGTCCCCCCGTCCTGCTATTAATGAGAAAAGAAAACCTTGAAAAATTAAGGTTTCTGTTTACTTTTAAATGACGGTGGTATGTCATCAATACTATTCAACCGACCAGCAAGCCCTTCCTCCCCGGTCAAAACCTCCACCATAATCCCCGCTCCCAAGCGAAATCCATACTTGAAACTAGCTGCCAACTCCATGCCGTGAGTTTGACCGTATAAGTCTAACAGTGCTTCTAACTCGTCGAATTCTTCCGCCGAGAGGCGTTCCTTCCAAAGCTCTATGATGTCAGACACTCTTTTTCTTAAAATAGTGTATTGCGGGTCATTGGTTATCACTTGTTCATCTGGATGCAAGTTGCCGTGATACAGGCTCTCCAGGATACTGGCCAATTCCTCATCCCCTTCATTGACGAAGTACTTTGTGTTCTACAATAAAAGTAATTGACTGTTATATCTACGGAGTATACTCTACAGAATGACAACCCAACCCCTATAATCTGACAGGTTATTCCTTTCTGATGGAAATGATACTATGAATTAGGGCACGCTTTGCGAGTCTTTCCTATTGCGTTCCTACTATAATCATTCCAACAAGGAGACTACATGCTTACTTCAAGAAAATATACAGTATTCGATCTGATCGGGATTCCGCTTCGGGTGATTCCGGTGCAGACGGTGGCGGCGGTGGGATACATGCTGGTGGATGCCCTGATGCCTGCTTATCAGACGCTGGTGATGGCTTATTTCATTAATACGGCGACCCATATTGTGAATGGCCGGGCGGAGTATTCGTTAATCTATAAGCCGCTCGCGCTGATTATGGGTTATGTGATCGTCACTCATCTGCTCCCCAGCCTGATGCAGCTGGTTGAACTGACGGGGCGCAATCGGCTGAATGTGCGGCTGAAGCGGGAGATGGTGCTCAAGCGGGCGCGGCTTGCGTACCAGCATATTGAGAATAAGGAGACCTCAGAGTTAATCCATAGGGTGTGCGGAGATCCGGTGGGTCATTTCATGGGCGGGTTCAACAATATGATGAGTGGACTGAATCTGCTGATTGGTACCGCTTCGCTGCTTGTGATTGTGATGTCGTCCACGTTCATTACAGGGATTGTGATTGTGCTGGTTGCGGTGCCTTTGTTCTATATTGCCATTAAGACGGGCAAGGCGAATTATGTGCTGGGGATGGATGCGCAGCGGATACGGAGGAGGAGTGCGGATATAGCCAATATTTTGACTAGCCGGGAGGATGCGGAGGAACGCACGTTATTCGGGTATAGTCCGGCGCTCAGGGATCGGTACGACAAGCTGTATGATCAGACGTACGCGGTGGAGAAGAAGATACAGATCCGAAGCTTCATTCATCTGAAAAGCGGCTCGATCATCGCTCTGCTGATCGGCATCCTTATAGTGGGCTTGCTTTTGCCTGCACTACACTTGGGCGAGCTATCGATTGGCTTGTATATCTCGCTGGTGACCGCGATCTTCAGCCTCGTGCAGAGGATGTCCTGGCAGTTAGCCGAGACAATGCAGGAGCATGCGCGGATGAAGGAGTATCTGAAGGACTTCTCAGTTTTTGCCGGACTCAGTGAGAAGAAGGATGCCGCTGCTCTACCTGCGGAGTTGGGCGGCTTCGTCTTTCAATCGCTGGAATTCAGGCAGGTGAGCTTCCGCTACCCGGATACGGAGAGATACATATTGAATCAATGCTCGTTCACCATGGTTAGCGGGAAGAGCTATGCCATTGTCGGTGAGAACGGGGCCGGTAAGTCCACCCTGATCAAACTGCTTACCGGGATGTACGATAACTATGAGGGCGAAATCTTCATTAATAAGAAGAATCTGCGGGAATACAGCTACCCGGAGCTGAAAAGCATCATCTCAGTGGTCTTCCAGAATTACGCCAGGTACGCGCTGACGATCCAAGATAATGTCCGGCTGGGGAATATCCTGAGGAAGGATGAAGAGCGAATCCGTCATAGCATAAGCAAGATGAATCTGAGCGGAATGGTCCAGGGGCTGGAATACGGTCTCGATACTTACGTCGGCAAAATCAAAGAGAAAAGTCTGGACCTTTCCGGCGGGCAGTGGCAAAGGTTGGCGATAGCCAGACTGTTGTATTCCAGCTCAGCTATCCATATTATGGACGAGCCTACCGCTGCCCTGGACCCCATCGAAGAGAGCCGGCTATATGAAATGTTCAGCAGCATCCGCGCAGACCGGTTCACTATTTACATCACCCACAGGCTGGGCGCCGCGAGAATCTCGGATGTGATCCTGGTGGTGCGAAGCGGGCGGATTGCGGAACAGGGCTCCCATGAGCAATTGCTGGAAATCCCGGATGGGATCTACCGGAAAATGTTCGCCAGCCAGAAGTCGTGGTATGAGGCAGAGGGTAAGGTGCAGCATGGATAGAATACAGGGGCAGGGGTTCCTGAGCAACGGGGTCAGATGCCTGCGGCTTTTATTCCAGGTGAATCCCGGGAGGTCTTATACGTACATCGGAATTGCCTTGTTCCAGGCGGTCTCCTGGGTGCTGCAGGTGTTATTTATGCAGAGATTTCTGGATGCGGCTGCTGCCTATGCTACAGATCAAATAGACTTCAAAATGGTTCTCTTTTCCTTGGGCGCACTGGCGCTCATGTATCTGTTCTATCATGTCATGGACGGACTCGGGAACTGTTATGAGGAGATTTACGGGCTAAGCGTGGGCAAGCACCTGAATCTGATGATTTTTAAGAGAGTAGATTCGTTACAGGTCTCTGAATTCGAGGACACGAAGCGGCTGGATTATATCCACAAGGCTGTGAACGGGAGCGGCAAGCTGATCTGGATCGGGACGACCTTGCTGGACATTCTGTTCTACTATACGACTTATTTCGTATTCATCGGGTGGTATCTGTTCACGCTTAAGCCAGTGCTTGCGCTAAGTATTGTCGTCGTATTCATCCCGGTGATGCTCTCCCAATGGGTGCTGATGTCAGCATTCAAGAATCTGGAGGCGGCATCTGCCCCGATCCGGCGGGAAAGTGACTACTATGAACAGTGCTTGACGGACAAAGCGTATCTCTCGGAGACCCGGCTGCTGGGGGCGGCTGCATTTTTCGAGAATTTGTATACGTCTGCCCTGCAACGGTTGAACGCTATTGTACTTCGGACGCAGGTACGCAAGCATCTCGTGCAGCTCATTCTGAATATAGTGACGGTTATGGGCTACGGCCTGATTGTGTATATGCTGTTTGTGTCTGTGATGAAGCAGGAGATTTCGGTTGGAGCTTTTGCGGCGGTGCTGGCTTCGATTGGCAGTCTATACCGGTTCATGAACAAGCTGATCACCGAGAGAATCGCCTGGGCTACGGAGAATATCGGGTCTGTTGAGAATTTTCTGGATTTCATCGACGAACCTGTTCATGCGACTAATAACCTGCCAAGGCCCGCAGACAGTGATATTGAGCTACAAGGTGTCCGGTTCCGCTATCCGCTGGCAACCCGAAATGCAGTTGAGGAGATCGACCTGATCATTCCGAACAAGCAGACGCTGGCGATTGTAGGCGAGAATGGAAGCGGGAAGACCACGCTGTGCCGCATCATTATGGGATTATATCCGCCTACGGAAGGGGAAGTGTGGTACGGGAACGTGGAGGCTTCGCGGACTAGCTATGAGCGAACGTCGGCTGTTTTTCAACATTATCGCAAGTATAATGAGACCTTCCGGGAGAATGTGCGGATCAGCCAATATTCTAAACTAGCAGATGATTCCGCAGTAGTATCCGTGTGCGAGGAGGCCGGGGTGCTTTTATCCGGTGAAGGGGTTAAGAGAGGGCTAGATACGATGCTGGGACGCGAGTTCGGGGGCACGGATCTATCCGGCGGCCAGTGGCAGCGTGTAGCGATTGCGCGTGGATTGTTCCGGGACAGCGACCTGATGATTCTGGATGAACCCACGGCGGCCATCGACCCACTGGAGGAGACCCGTCTGTACAACGATTTCGCCGCCCTGTGCCGGGATAAAACCGCAGTTCTGGTTTCCCACCGATTAGGCTCTGTGAAGCTGGCCGATCGAATCCTCGTGATGAAGGATGGAAGGATTGTGCAGGATGGTACGCATGAGGAGCTAATGAGTATGGAGGGCGAGTATCGGACGATGTATGAGGCGCAGCGGAAGTGGTATGTGTAGGTAAAGTGTGTACTACAGGAGTATAGTTAGTCTCAGGAGGAATGCTATATGGCTACGTGGGTTACTCATTTTAGAATTGCTGAAGAGTTAATGAAGGCGGGAGTTCCGGTATCCAAGGTTGATTTTCTGGTAGGAAATATTGGCCCGGATTGTGGGATCGTTGATGAGGAGGGGAATCTTTCTCCCTTTCAGCGTATACCTAAGAGTGTTACCCACTTTAAGGATGGACCGGGGATTAAGCCAGAGCTGTTCCGGGAGAAGTATGCATTGAAGGATGTTGAGCCTGCTTCTAGCGCAGGTTCCTACTATTGGGGGTATTACTGTCATCTTATAACGGATGTAGAATGGATCAAGTTAACAAGAGTTAAGCAGGAGGAGCCGGTACATCAATCCGTAAAAGGTACTCCCGAATACAATCAGCTGGTGAAGCGGGACTGGTACTGGCTGGACTTCAAATATTTGAAGCTGCATGGCAATCATGTGTTTTGGACCGATGTGCAGCATATTCAGCGATATCCTGAATACTTACCGTTCTTTCCTGAAGGCCAGACCTTTAAACAAATACAGAATATCATTCACTTTTATTGCAACACTGAAGTGCCGATAGAATATGAACCGGTTTATATGAAGGAAGCGGAACTAGATGAGTTTGTACTGGAGACAGCGGACAAGCTCCGGGACATGATGGAATTTGATAAGAGGAGAGAACCATGACCATCCAAATCGTAAACGGCGATCTATTAGAGGCCAGTGAAGATATTCTAGGGCACCAGGTGAATTGTCAGGGGGTGATGGGGTCGGGGATTGCGAAGATTCTGCGGGACCGCTATCCGAGCTTATATCCTGAGTATAAAAAATACTGTGACCAGTACACGCCTGACGGGTTGCTTGGACACTGCCAGCTGGTGCAGACGGGCGCGAAGTACACGGCGAATCTGTTCGGCCAGCTTAACTATGGAAGAAGCAAAATCCGGTATACCGATTATGCTGCGCTGGAGCAAGCGCTAACCACACTGAAGACCGAAGCGCAGGCCAAGGGGCTGTCTGTCGCTCTCCCTTACAACATTGGCTGCGGGCTGGCGAACGGGGAGTGGAGTGTGGTGGAGGAGATGATCGGGAAGGTTTTTGCAGACTATGAAGTTACTTTGTATAAGATTTAAATTATCTGTGCGCTATACTTCTGCTATCTATAAGCTTTAAGTTATGAAGCAGTCCGCCTTAGAGGGGGCTGTTTTTTATAGATTTATATTGCGAATTACTATAATATAGAATTATATTATGAAATTAAGTTTCATTAGATGAAACTTTTGAGGAGGAAGAGGTATGGCTTACAATTTTTATGGTCTAGACCATGTACAACTGGCAGCCCCGGAGGGTTGTGAAGCTGAGGCCCGGAGATTCTTCAATGGATTGTTAGGCTGGGCGGAGATACCCAAACCAGAATTGCTGCAAAAGCGTGGCGGGGTTTGGTTTCAATGTGGGATTCATCAGGTACATATCGGGGTGCAACGGGATTTTGTTGCCGCTACCAAAGCGCATCCGGCATTTCATGTGCAGCACTTGAATGAGTTACGTGAGCATCTGTTGCAGAATAACATTCAAGTCACGGATGATGAAGCAAGGGTGGATGAAGGCGTCAGGCGCTTCTATATAGACGACCCTTTTGGGAATCGTCTTGAGTTTCTGGAATGGCTTTGATCGATTGGAATAGTCAATAAAAATGGAGAGCCAGACTGCTTACAAGCGTTCTGGCTTTATTTTGTGCTCCCTGTACTGGGTGGGCGTCTGGCCCAACTGCTGCTTGAACTGGCGCATGAAGTGGATCTCGCTGGCGTAGCCGCTCATTTCGGCGATTTTTTTGACGGAGATGTCTGTGGTGGTGAGCAGGTATTTGGCATGTTCGATCCGGCTGGCAATAACGTCGGCCATCGGGCTTACGCCGAAGTAATCTTTATACAGGTGCTGGAAGCAGGAGCGGCTCATGGTCAACTCGTGGGACAGCCCATCGATGGTCCAGTTCAGGAAGGGCTGGTTGAAGATTTTGGTGCGGATGACGGACATCTTGTTGAAGTGCGTGTTGCCGACTTCCTTCTGGGTAGAATGAATCCGGTTGCTCAGCTTAATGAAGAATAAGCGCAGATATAATTCGATGGTCTCGTCCTGATGCGGGTTCTCGGAATACACCTCATAGCACAAATGGTTAATGATGATCGACAGCTCGTTCAGGTCGCCAATCGGGATGACTTCATCCTTGGGGATCGCCAGCCGCTCCAGCAGCGCTTCATCGTCCGGGTTGTCCAGCCGGAAATGGAACCAGTCATTGGTGAACTGCGGCCCGTATGCCCGGTAGAGCTGAGGAGTATGCTCGCTGTACAGGATGAAGGAGTCCGGCCCTGTCACCCGGCTCTCTCCCTCCAAAGTGAAGATGGCCGGGGTCTTCAGCAGCAATAGCATATGGTCGCCCGAGCCCTGGGGCCGGTTAATGATGAAGTCCGCGTCATGGCTGTGGTTGTAGCCGATATTGTGTATGTTCATAGGAGCCTCCCGCATAGCAGATAGATCTATTGTAAAAGCAAACAGGCTGCTTTGCAAAGGGAGATTGCACAATAGGTTAGTACTTACGCACGATTTGTAATTGTTCTGCGGCCAGGGTTTATCTATGCTTAAGACAGGTAGAAGTAAGAGCTTACAATGAAGGCTGAGGCCGGAGAGGATGATCGTGATGAAAGAATGGACGGGTTATACCAGAGGTGTGAATCTAGGAGGCTGGCTGTCTCAGTGTCCGTATCAGCATGCCCATTATGAGAGCTTCATTACGGAGAAGGATATCGAGACCATTGCTTCCTGGGGCCTGGACCATGTCCGGCTGCCGGTGGATTATGAAGTGATAGAGGATACAGGGAATGCAGAGGCTTACGCCGGGTTCAAGCATATCGACAACTGCATTCGCTGGTGTGCTGCTAACGGGCTGAATCTCATTATTGATCTGCATAAAACGCCCGGGTTCTCCTTCAACAGCGTGGCCGAGAATTCCCTGTTCGATGACCCGGAGCTCCAGGAACGGTTCCTGAATCTGTGGAAGGCGATTGCCAGCCGTTATGCCAGTTACAAGGACACTGTAGCTTTTGAATTGCTCAATGAGATTGTGGAGCAGGATAGCAGCCGCTGGAATGCGCTGGCCCAACGGACGATTGCCGAGATCCGCAAGCATGCCCCGGAGACCAAAATTGTCATCGGCGGCATCCAGTGGAACAGCGTGCATACCCTCGGGCTGCTGGATCAGCCTTTTGATGAGAATATCGTGTACACCTTCCACTTCTATGAGCCGTTCCTGTTCACACACCAGCGTGCGGCTTGGGTGGAGCAGATGCCAAAGAGCAGCATGGACTATCCGGGTGACCTGGAGAACTACCGTAGCACTTCGGCGGCCATTGGCGCTTTTGGCTCGGGGCTTCATGTAGAAGGTATCCACGAGATGGGTCCGGCATACATGACCAGCCTGATCCAGAACGCCATCGATGTTGCAGCAGAGCGGAACGTGTATCTGTACTGCGGAGAATATGGTGTCATTGAGCAAGCGCCATCGCAGAGCGTGGTGAACTGGTATAAGGATGTACATGGAGTGTTCGAGCAATACAAGATCGGCCGGGCCGCATGGACCTATAAAAAGATGGACTTCGGCATCTCCGACCGTTACGACAGCAGCATTACGTCTGAGATTATTTCTTATTTGTAGGCGTGGATAGAGAGAACTGGAAGAAATACAGACAAGGGAAAGTGGCGGAGGGGAAATAAATGAAACTACAAATTACAGATAAGCCCGCTGTATCGATATCCAAGGGGATGATTGGGCTGTTCTTCGAGGATATCAACTATGGTCTGGACGGCGGGCTGCATGCCGAGATGATTGAGAACCGTTCCTTTGAGTTCATGAAGGCGCAGGGCGACAGGGGGAGCTACAGCGAGAGCTATAACGGCCTCTACGGCTGGACGGCATATCCCGCAGAGGCAAGCGGAGCTACTCTACAGATTCGGACGGAGTATCCGCAGAATGAGGTCAATCCCCATTACCTGGCGTTTACCGCCGGGGAGACGCAGAATGCTTTTACGAATAAGGCTTATGATGGTGTGTCTCTGAAGCTGGGACTTACGTATGAGGTATCCTTCTATGCCAGAGCGGAGGGTTATGCAGGCGGCATTGAAGTTTCTGTTGAGCAAAATAGTGCGGTTATGGCGCAGGCTGTCATCGCGACAGCGGTAGGGGAAGAGTGGACACGCTATACAGCGCAGCTTAGCAGCAGTGAGCCTGTATCGTATGGGGATTTCGTCATCCGGCTGGATGCTCCGGGTACGGTCTGCTTCGACTTCGTCTCCATGATTCCCTCCGACGCGGTGCTGGGTCTGTTCCGCCTGGATCTGGTCGGGCTGCTGGAGGAGATGAAGCCAGGCTTCCTGCGGTTCCCCGGAGGGTGTATTGTTGAGGGCTATAACCTGGAGAACCGTTACCAATGGAAGCAGAGTGTGGGAGCCGCCGAGCAGCGCAAGAATAACAGCAGCCGCTGGGCTCTGCACGGCAATCATGAAGAGAATCATTACACGAGCGAGTACAGCCACTATAATCAGAGCTTGGGGATTGGGTTCTATGAGTATTTTCTGCTGTGTGAATACCTGGGGGCGCGGCCGATTCCGGTGCTGAATGTCGGGCTGGCCTGCCAGTTCCAGTCTACTGAGCATGTGGGCGTACATGATGAAGATTTCCAGGAGTATATCCAGGATGCGCTGGACCTGCTGGAATTCGCCAACGGACCGGTGGATTCACCGTGGGGCCGCCTGCGGTGTGATATGGGCCATCCTGAACCGTTCGGTCTGGAGATGATCGGGATCGGCAACGAGCAGTGGGAGACGGAGCATGCAGACTTTTTCACCAGATACGATCTGTTCGAGCAGGCAATTCATGCGGCGTACCCGTCTGTACAGCTCATCGGCTCCGCCGGGCCGGATGTCAGTTCGGTCAACTACACCCGGGCGTGGGAATATTACCGGAAGCGGGCCGAGGGTAATCCAAACTTCGTCTACGCTATCGATGAGCATTACTATGTGAAGCCGGAATGGCTGTGCGAAAATGTGCATTTCTATGATCAGTATCCGAGAGACATCAAGGTGTTCGCCGGGGAATATGCGGGTCACTATGGCAACGGGATGAATGCGCCGCACTTCAACAGCTGGGGCGCTGCGCTGGCAGAAGCCGCATTCCTGACAGGCCTTGAGCGCAATGCCGATATCGTTGTGCTGGCCTCTTATGCTCCGTTGTTCGCCAGACTCGGATATGCCCAGTGGTCGCCTGATATGATCTGGTTCGACGGGGAGAGCAGCTACGGTACACCAAGCTATTATGTGCAGCAAATGTACAGTACACTGATGGGAACGAAGGTGCTGCAGACCGTACATGATCAGGAGGAGATTCCTTACACTGTTTCTTATGATGAGGAGCAGCAAGTCCTTTATGTGAAGCTGGTGAACACACAGGACCGTACCGTTCAGGTGGAGCTGGAGACAGCACTGTCCTTGACCGGACGCGGCGAGGCGTATGTCATGCAGGGGCAGGAGCCGGACGTGAACTCTATTGAGGCTCCGCGCAACATAGCTCCTTCTAGTGTGCCGCTTGAGACCGCGAACTCGATGGTGTATGAGCTGGGGCCGAAGTCTTTTCATGTGCTGCGGATGGAGTGCGGGGTAAGGTAATGTGGGCGAAAGTAATGCTTGAAAGATCAAATATAAGGAATATGGGGGAGACGGGAGGTTGCCGTCTTCCCTTCTTTTTGTAGGAGTGAGTTTAATTGTATTCCGTACATCTAAAAGTAACCTAAAGCCCGGATAAGCTGAGTTAACTGCATTCTGTACAATTAAAATGAGGCGAAAGCAGACTTTTAGATCATTTACTTATAAATAGATGTACCAAATGCAATTAAACCGCAACATAGAGCCTGTATTGTTCAGTTTAGTTGCATGAAATACAGTTAACCCTTCGCCAACGTGCATTGGAGGTTTGACACCACTCACCTTCCGGTATAAAATAAAATTAAATGATAGAAAAATATATCATTATAATCATTAAAGTATCATTGAATTTACAAAACTATCACTCATCCTACAGCAGAGGCAGGCCTATATTCATGAAAACCAGTGTTAAAGATACCAAACGGAAGGCCATTCTGGATGCATCGACGGAGCTGCTGGCGATGAAGCCGACGGCTACGCTGCAGGAGATAGCAGATCACGCAGGGATCGGTATTGCGACGCTGCACCGGTATTTCTCTACCAGGGAGCTGCTGCTGGATGCGCTGGCGCTGAATGCGATCGGGCTGGTGGAAGAAGCGCTCGGGGGAGTTACCGCAGAGGAGCATGATATGCTCCCGTTCCTGACGGAAGTGTTCGAGGTGCTGATTCCTTTGGGCGGCAAGGTGTCTTTTCTCAGCTCTGCAGCCTCAGTGGACGAGAATCCGCATATTGTAGCCGAGGAAGCACGGATCAAGCAGCCGCTGCGTGAAGCGGTGGAGGGCTGGCAGGCACGCGGTCTGCTGAATACCGGAATGCCCGCCCACTGGATCATCACGGTTATGTATAATCTCTTGTTCGTTGCCTGGCAGGAGATTCAGAAGGGGGATCTGGCGAAGAATGACGCTCCGAAGCTGCTGGTTAATACAGTCCTCCAAGGCTTCGGCAGAACAGGGCAAGGGGACAGCAGGTAACCGTGAAGCGGGCTGGTTCCCTAAGGCGGATAGAATCTGGAGTGGAACAATAAGGAGGAACCTGTATGTCAACACTGCAAGTAGAGATCGTAGACCGCTTGGATGAAGAACAGAAACGTGAGGTCGCCAGGCTATACTATCAGGCTTTTACCTTGAAATTCAGTGGAATATGGATCTTCTCCCGTGAAGAGGAGGATATTGTGGACGTTCTGAGCCGCTGTCTGCGTTATGACCAGGCTCTGTACGCGGTGTATGAGGGACGGGTCGTAGGCTTTGCCGGTCTGGAGACAGGCGATGGCTTCTTCATGATGCTGAGCTACCGTTCGCTCAGACAGACCTTCGGTGTGCTCGGCGGCGCTTGGCGTTACGCAGCTTATGGCTTCTACCGCCTGCTCAATGGCAATACCCCCTCTAATGCAGTGCATATCGATCCGCTTGTAGTGTCCGAGCAGGCCAGAGGACTGGGCGTCGGAACCCGGCTGCTGGAAGCCGCCTTCACCTGGTCCCGGCAGGCGGACCGCAGTAAGGTGATGCTGGAGGTTGTTGATACCAACCCGCTGGCGAAGAAGCTGTATGAGCGGGTGGGCTTCCGGACCTTCAAGGTACAGAATACCCGCTTGTTCTCCGCTCAGGCCGGCTTCCACAAAGTGCTGCATATGGAGAAAATGCTGAATTAGCCCGGCACTCATTCCCGATCCGCAGGAGGATCGGGAATTTTCGTGTTTTGGGAGAGGGGGAGATGAGGAAAGAGGGGCTGGATAAATCGCCCGAAAGACTGTATATTAGACTATACATTAAGTTAGTAAACTTAATTAACTATATATAGAACGGAGTATGAATCGTGAGAATTCAAACGGCCGGGACCCCCAAGGTCATGCGCAATCTGAATGAATTTCTGATTCTGGACCGGATCATCGGTGGCGGACCGCAATCCAGAGCGGATCTTAGCCGGTATACCGGCTTAAGCAAGCCTACGGTATCCTCGGCCACTGCTCATCTTATAGAACGCGGACTGGTCAGAGAGACCGGCAGAGCGGAGAACACCCAGGGCCGCAAGGCAACACTAGTGGAATTCAACCCGAAATGCTTCTATACCCTAGGGGCAGAGGTGGGGGGAAGCAGCCTGCGGATAGCACTTGCGGATATGAGTGGAGAGATCTGCTATTACAAGCAGCTGTCTATGCCGGATAGCGGGCTGACAGTGGCGGTGTGTCAAGACTTCCTGGTTCAGAGTATAGAGGGACTGCTTGCGGATTCCGGGATCTCCCGGGAGAAGCTGCGGGCGGCGGCCTTCGGCATTCCAGGCGTGGTGGACCCGGCAGATGGCAGCGTGTCTGACCTGGTTGCCCCGCTGCGCGGGTGTGAAGCGGTGCTCGCGAGGGCTAATCTGGCCCGGCTGATCCCCGTGCCTGTCGTGACGGAGAATGATGTCAACCTCGCCGCTCTGGCAGAGTATACCTCTTCGGGGATGGCGGCAAGCGGCTCTCTGCTGTACTTCTCCATCGGCGCAGGAACCGGGGGCGGCCTCATTATTCATGGGGAGATCTACCGGGGGCTTGGCGGCGGTGCAGGCGAACTAGCCAATCTGATGCTGAGCGCAGGCAGGCTGGAGGATGTGTTGTCTACAGACGGATTAAGGCAACTGGCCAACCGGATGGCAAAAGAATATACAGGCGCAGGTGATACAGCGCATCTGCTGTCTACACCTGGAGGAACGGCAGCACAGATATGGGATGCAGTGCGCAGAGGCGAGCCTCTTGCACTGGCTATTATCGAGGCCTACTGCAATCTGCTTGCAGAGGCAGTGGGCAGTATTTGTACCGTGATGGCTCCAACGACTGTGGTCCTTGGAGGCGAACTGGGCAGCCATGGGGATATCCTGCTGGAGAGGCTGGAATCCCGGCTCGGGGGGC
Organism: Paenibacillus sp. FSL R7-277; assembly: GCF_000517965.1. Lineage (NCBI taxonomy): Bacteria > Bacillati > Bacillota > Bacilli > Caryophanales > Paenibacillaceae > Paenibacillus > Paenibacillus sp. FSL R7-277. Next base: position 12,784 of record NZ_ASPX01000022.1, on the reverse strand, counting down.
TTCACCGGAAGCCCCGGCTGGCTGCTTCCAGCCACGGGGACAAGGATGTGGTACTTGGAGCGGTCCAGACCGCGGTCCAATTGGCTTTTCGTGAGCTGCGGGCATAAGGAGCATAAGCTTATATTTTATAGAATGACGGGGGAATCCTAGATGAATATGTTAACTGCCGGAATTGATGTTGGCGGCACCAAGACACTGCTATGCCTCACAGATGAAGTAGGAACGGTGCTTGAACAGTACAAGGTGGAAACGCAGCTGAGCCGGGAGCCGGAGGTGTTCTTCCGCTGGTTATTCGCCGAACTGGAGCAGCTCTGCAAGCGTAACGGCACTACGCTCGCTTCTCTGAAGGGAGTGGGCATCGGGTTCCCTGGAGTCATGAATGAGCGTACCGGAACACTGACCAGCGCACCGGCGCTCAATTGGCCTGCAACCACGGATATTCGTCCGGTAATTGCCGCTTATTATCCCGGACTGGTGGTGCTGGATAATGATGTGAACATGGCAGCTATGGGCGAGTATGCAGCAGGCTCGGCTGCCGGATCTGAGCATTTCATTATGATCACGGTCGGTACTGGTGTGGGCAGCGCCTTGTTCCTGAACGGCCAGCTCTACCGGGGAGCCAGCTTCGCTGCGGGTGAGATTGGCTATCTCATCGTTGAGCCGGGAGCGGTTCATGCTGCTGCCGATCCGGAGTACAGTGAGTTCGGCCCGTTTGAGATGGAGGTATCCGGCACGGGAATCGGGGCGAAGGCGGCGGCCAGGCTGCACGGGAATAACAGCAGTTCATTGATCCGGGAGCTGGCGCAGGGCGATGCGGTCCGGGCGGAGCATGTATTTGCAGCCGCGCAGCAACGGGATGAGACGGCACTGGCGCTGCTGGATCATGCGTATGAACAGATGGCGGCGGCGGTCAAGAATATTGCAATTACGCTGGATCTGGAGCTGGTCATTCTCGGCGGCGGTGTCGTGGAGAAGAACCCGGGCTATGTGCAGGAGGTTGCAGCGCGGGTCAGCCGTTATACTCCTGAGCAATCCTTAACTGTCCGGCAGGCGGTGCTCAGCAATCAGGCGGGAGCGATAGGTGCTGCGGCGGCGGCCCGAAGCAGGCTGAACGCAGGAACCGGACAGAATTGAGGCTATGAATATGAGACGCGGAACAAGTATAATGAGATTCTCTGTAGGCAGCAAGGAGAGCGAGGTCCTGCTGAAGATGCGCGGTCTGTACCTGTTCACAGGTCTGGCCGGGGGCAGCTTCAACCCGTATGTCACCTCTCTTCTGGTTCATCAGGGCATGACGAGCCAGAGGATTGGAGTGATGATGGCATTCGGCACCTTGCTGGCGATTCTGTTTCAGCCGTTATGGGGAATTCTGGTGGACCGCTATCAACGAACAAGACTGGTACTAATGCTTACCCTGATTGTTCCCGGCACCATAGTCTATCTCTACAATGTAAAATGGCTTGTCGTCATTGTGCTGGTATACAGCTTGTATACGATTTTTCAGAGCACCCAGACGCCGATTGCCGACGCTTATGCAGTGAATGCAGCTTCAGCCGCAGGCACCTCGTTCGGGACCATCCGGCTGTTCGGGAGTATCGGCACGGCGCTGGGAGGGTACTTCGGCGGACTGTATCTGAACTGGATGGGGGTCACCGAGCTGTGGATTCCCTTCCTGCTCTTCAACCTGCTTGCTCTTATCCTCGTGATGACCATTCCCGTGAATGTGGAGCGGCGGGCGCAGCATGTAACGTTCACCAGCGGAATCAGGCAGCTGCTGGGTAACCGGGTCTTTCTGCTATTTCTCGCCGGTTGTTTTCTGGTGAACCAGACGCTTACGGCCTTCAACTCCTTCTTTGTGCTGACCTTCCAGATGGCGGGCGGGAGCTTCGCGTGGTCAGGCATCGCCCTGATGATTGCTTCCATTACCAGTGTTCCGGCAATGCTCGTGGCCGCAAGAGTCCTGAAGAAGTACGGCTATGAGAAAACATTGATGCTGGCCTCCGTTGTCTACATGCTCCGCTGGGCGATCCAATGGCTCATTCCTGTTCCCGGTGTTATGATAGGTGTCCAGACGCTGCACGGCATGTCTTTTGGTTTCTTCTACATTGCAGCCGTAGAATATGTGGCCTCCATTACGGGTAAAGAGCTGCAAGCCACAGGACAAAGTCTGTTCAATATGGTGTTTGTCGGTCTTGGTGGCATTGCCGGGAATCTGCTGAACGGGTATCTGCTGGAGACCGGCGGACCGGGACTGATGTATTTCTCCTGTACGGTCAGCGCCGCGCTCGGCGCATTGCTGCTGTACAAGGTAAGCTCAATTTCACGTAAGCAGCAGTCTGAATAAGAAGAAGGGGGAAGCTCTATGAAGCGCAGTTGGTATAGTCGGATGCTATTCTCATACTTCCCTGTCTTCCTGCTTGTAGTCACTGTTCTAATCTTCCTGGCCTTCATGGTCATTACGGAGCTGTCCCGCAGCGAGACGGAGAAGGCTAACTACGTATCCACCAGCTATGTGGCGGATACGGTGGAGCGGACCTTGAATGATATAGAGCTGGGGGTGCTGCAGGAGATCGGAAATAACTATTCCTATAATGACTTCCTGGATACGCCCTCCGGCACGGACTCACCGGCAGGCAGCTCGTATGAAATTGTGCAAAGTATGAACCGTCTATCCGAACGCTTCAGCCTGATTGATTCAATCTATGTCTACCGTAACAAGGACAAGCTGATGCTGGGCCAGAGCGGATACTTGAATCCGGGGCAGGGCCAAGGGCTGGAGGCAGAATATTTGCAGCAGCTCTCTGCGAATAAGCAGCAACAGGGGTGGAGCGCTGTACGGATGGTTCAGCCCAGGAACTCTAAGGACTTACGGCCGGTGATCAGCCTGGCCAGCAGGCTGCCGATTCCATGGGGCTCCGACGGTTATATTGTTATTAATGTCAGTGTGTACCGCGTAGAGCGTCTAGTGGACAGCTTGACGAGTGGAGAACTGTCCTTCCTGCGGATCAGGGATGTCTCGGGGACACCGATCTATGATTCTGCTCCAGCCGCAGACGGCGAGAATAACAGAACGCTCTCGAAGGTCGAGGCGAAGAATCTGGGCTGGACCTTCGAGAGCGGACTCCGGGCCGGGCGCTTATTCGATTGGATCTCGGTGATCTCCTACGTCTGGTTCATTCTCGGGCTGCTGACGATTGCGCTGGGCGTAGTGTATATCATCTACATCACCCGGCGGAATTACCGGCCCATCCATCAGCTGATGGTGCGGATTCAAGGACTTCAGCCTGCGGCCCAGGACGCCGCTCCTGGCGTAGCTTCCGATGAGCTGGCCCTGATGCATAACGCGCTGGACCGGCTGGTGCAGATCACTACCGACTATGAGCGGGAACGTTATGAGAATCTGGTTATTCAGCGCCGGGAGCTATTCCTGGATTTCCTCAGCGGGCAGAGGCTGGAGGATGCGGCAGAGCGGCTGGAGACGCTGGACCCCTTCGAGGGCACCAGGGAGTTCGAAGCGTTCGTTGTATTCGCAGCCGAGCTGAACCGGGAGAAGGACTGGCATGCGCTGCCTGCTCAGGATCAGAACCTGCTGAAATTCGCCTTAACCAATGTGCTGGGGGACCTGATGGCAGATAAGCAGCTTCAAGCCTGGGCCGAGTGGATCAGTGGGGAGCGGCTGGGGATGATTATTGGCCTCCGGTTCCAGCCGGTGAAGGATGACAGTGATACGATGCTGGAGCTGGCAAGAGACTGCCACCGCTGGATTATGGATAATCTGCGGGTATCCCTGACCTTCGGAGTGGGTACGGTCGTCCGGGACTGGCGGGAGATCCGGGATTCTTACGCGGCAGCGGCTGAGGTGCTCAGTCACAGGCTGGCCTTGGGAACAGATATTGCTGCAGTCCAAATGGATCAGCAGGACGATTCCGGATTGCAGAGCTATAAATACTTCGGAAGCTTCACCCAGCTGGTCCGTGAATTCCGCCTGTCGGGCGAGAACTGGCGAATCCGGCTGGACGAAATCTTCAATTCCTTCCGCAAGGACCGCCTGAAGGACGAAGAGATCTATATGCTGCTGGAAGTGCTGCTCCAGGCGCTGGAGCAGGAGCTTAAGGGGATAGCGGAGACGCTGGACCGTCAGCTCGCGGCAGCATGGAGCGGCGGTCTGCGGGAACGCATCCGGGGCAGCACCAATCTTGAAGAGATCCGGGAGCTGCTGACCGGCTGGCTGAATGAAACCTACCATGTCTATGTGTCGGTCAATGAGCTGAAGAGCCACCGGGTGATGATTACCGAGGTTAAGCATTATATAGAAGAGCATTATGCGAATCCTGATCTGTCCTTGAATCATCTGAGCGAGCGGTTCCAGATCTCTGCGAAATACGCCAGCTACCTGTTCAAGGAAGAATTCAATATGAAGTTCGTGGACTTTCTCGCAGAGCTGCGGCTGATGAAGGCCAAGGAACTGCTGGAGACGACTTCAGAGAGCATACAGGATATTGCCCTGCAGATTGGATATGCTAATTCCATTACCTTCGGACGGGTCTTCAAGCGTATTACGGGCATGACCCCGGGGGATTACCGCAAATCGAAGCTCCATAAAGATGAATAAGCACTGCGTAAATCCGGCTTCAGCAGATTCCGGGTTTGCGCTTTTTTTAATTATTGTGGGAGGTCTGGTGCAATGGGCAGTAAATACATAACATGTAAGGTTATATATGAGTTAGATATTTAGGTTTATGGATACGATTTTCGTGAAGCATTCCTGCGATAATTGTATATTCAGAATGAAAAATGCTGTAATTTCATTGGGTTTTTCATGAAAATTCAATAAGAAACATGTATATTGTCGAATTCCGCAAACGATGTAATAATTCATCACATGGTCAAGCCGTAAGCATCATACAGAGACAACAGGCTGATTGAAATCAGAAATCGAAAGGGATAGGTGGTAGGAAAATATGACAAATGATAACGGTAAAAGAAAGTTGGCTCTCGGTCTCTCAGCGGTTCTTATGTCATCCATGGTATTGTCTGCATGCTCGTCTAAAGATTCCAGTGAAGCAAGCGGCAACGGTGCAGCGCCAGCCGGCAGCTTGAAGATCGAAATTTTTGACCGTGGCAATGCGCCGGCCGGTGTTACGGCATCCGATAATTTCCTCACCAATTATGTTAAAGAGAATTTCGGAAAGGCTAACAATATTAATGTGGAATTCGTCCCTATCCCCCGCTCGGAAGAAGTGACTAAGCTTAATGTCCTGATGGCCAGCGGAACCGATGTTCCTGATATCGTCTTCACCTATGATTCCGGGACCTTCAACAAATATGCCGAGCAAGGCGGGCTGACGGATCTGACTCCGCTGCTGCAAGAACACGGACAGAACCTGACCAAGTTCCTTGGCGAGGATACTTTGCGCTACGGTCAATACGATGGCGTCCAGTATAGCATTCCCGCCAAACGCTCTACGATAGGTAAATATGCTTCCTTCATCCGTCAGGATTGGCTGGATAAGCTGGGCCTCCCCGTTCCGGCTACCTCAGAGGAGCTATATAATACACTGACCGCCTTCAAGACCAAAGATCCGGGTGAAACCGGCGGCAAGGTGATTCCTCTGGGCATGACGATTGCAGCGGCGCAGTATGATTCGCTGGTCTGGTCCTTCATCAAGCCGGTTACTGAGCAGGAGCGCTTCGAACTTACGCAGAATCTCAGCTCCCGGGACTATCCGATTCTGCTGCCCGGATTCAAGGATGCCATTCAATATATGAACAAGCTGTATAACGAAGGGCTGATCAGCAAGGACTTTGCCCTGGATGAGAATAAAGAGACCCTTACACAGAATATCGGGAACGGGCTTGTGGGCGCATTCAGCGATGATAACGATGCGATCTTCTACCCTGACGGTACTTATGATGTTCTGACGAAGAATAACCCGAAGGCTGTGCTGAGCGCCATTGATCCGTTCACGAACAGCGAGGGGAAGACGGCCAAGCCGGTATCTGCTCCGAACGGGATGTACATTATGATTCCGAAGTCCAGCAAGCATGCGGTGGAAGCTATCAAGTATCTGGACTGGATGTCTACAGAGGGTCATTTGCAATATATCCAGAACGGGATTGAAGGCGAGCATTATACGCTGGAAGACGGCGTGCCGGTCTCCATTCCGGATCTGTCTGTCGAATCCTCGAACAAGCTGTCTGGCGGCGGGGATATCGGGATTATTGCGAACGGACGGATTTTTGAGAGCCAGGAGAAGAATAATGAGGCCTTCGTGAAGAGCTTCCGCACCCAGTATCAGGACATCATCGCGAAATCACTGACGATTTCCACCACTAACCCGATTGAGCCGGTATTCACCAGCCGTCCGATTGAGGCCGAGAGCAAATACGGCACGACACTTAGCGATAAAATCAAGCAGCTAATGGTGAAAGCTACAATGGTCCCCCCTGGTGAATTCGAAGTCACCTATGAGAGTATGCTGAAGGACTACATGTCGAGCGGCGGACAGGCCATTCTGGATGAACGCAAGGCTGCCTACAGCGAGCAGAAATAATTGAATTCGAGGTCCGTGAGGGAGGGGAGCGGCAGGGCTGCCGGTCTTGGCTGCTTCCCCTTACAGCCTCAGGGGCACAGTGGAGGAGGAATCGTTGTGGGATACACCCGTTATTTCCGCAGAAATTGGCAGATGTACGCATTGCTGGTCTTACCCATGCTGTTCTTTATTATTTTCAAATACGGTCCAATGTATGGTGTGCAGATTGCGTTCAAGGACTTCAACTTCTTCAAAGGCATTGGTGGCAGTGAATGGATTGGTCTTGACGGATTCCGCGAGGTATTTGCGAATCAGGACTTTTATATAACCTTACGCAACACGTTGATGCTGAACTTTCTGGATTTGATCGTTTCTTTTCCCGCCCCCTTGATTATTGCCATTATGCTATTTGAGCTGAAGGTGGTCTGGTTCAAGAAGCTGTCTCAGACGATTCTGTATATTCCGCATTTTATTTCCTGGGTAATCATCGGCGGGATTGTGTACCAGCTCTTTGGCCAGCAGTCCGGGATGATTAACAACCTGTTAACGAGCCTGGGGCTGGATGCCATTCCTTTTCTCTCTGACAAAAATTATTGGCTGATCACGTACCTGCTGACTGGTGTCTGGCAGAGCGCAGGCTGGGGGACGATTCTCTATCTGGCGGCACTCGCGGGCATTAATAAAGAGCTGTTCGAAGCGGCGGAGGTCGATGGGGCCGGAAGAATCAAGCGCATTCTGCATATTACAATTCCGGGGATCAAGCCGACGATTGTTACGCTGCTGATCATTAATCTGGGCAACATGATCTCGATTGGCTTCGAGCGGCCGTTCGTAATCGGTAACCTTGCGGTTATGGAATACTCGGATGTGCTGAGTACCTTTGTCTACCGGATCGGTCTGGAATCGGGGCAGTATACGCTGGCTACGGTGGTTGGATTGTTCCAGGCGGTGGTCGGACTTCTGTTCCTGCTGGTGGCGAACTATATTTCCAAGAAGCTTACAGACGAGAGCATCCTCTAATCAACCTTTGGATCGGGAGTGTACATTATGAATGAAAGAGCAGCTAACAAGGCGTTTGATACATGGATTGTGATCTGCTTAACCTTATCGGTGCTGGCATGTCTGATTCCGTTCGTGCATATTCTCGCGGTCTCCTTCAGCGGAACCGTCCCGATTGCTTCGGGCAGAGTCACTCTGTTCCCTATGGACTTCAATATTGAGGCGTATAAAAAAGTGTTCAGTGATGCCGCGATGATCCGCTCGCTGGGCTTCACGATATTCCTGACAGTGCTGTTCACAGCGCTGTGCATGATGATGACGGTTGCGGCGGGCTATGCCCTGTCGAAGAAGGATCTGAAGGGCCGTAAAATCTTCATGTTCCTCATTGTCGTCACCATGTTCTTCAGCGGCGGTATTATTCCAGAGTATATTCTGACACGGGAGCTGCATTTGCTCAATACGATCTGGGCGCTGGTTCTCCCTGGACTTATTAGCCCCTTCTATATGATTATCCTGATTTCTTTTCTGGCAGGTATTCCTGACGCGCTCAAGGAATCTGCTGAGATTGACGGCAGCAGCCAGTTCGGGACGCTGATCCGTATCATTCTGCCGTTATCCATGCCGGTGCTTGCTACCCTAAGCCTGTTCTATGCCGTCGGCAGATGGAACGGATTTCAGGATACGCTGATGTATATCACGAAGCCGGAGCTGTATCCGCTCCAGCTTAAGCTCTATCATATGATCCAGAACAGCCAGGTATCCGATCTGATGAGAATGGAGGGGAACGCGGTCAGCACGGTTGTGCAGGAGAGTCTGAAGGCGGCTACTGTAATGTTCGCCACAGTGCCTATTCTGCTCGTCTATCCATGGCTGCAAAGATACTTCGTCTCAGGTGTGATGACCGGAGCTGTGAAGGGTTGAGGCTATTGACTGGTACTGTATTGGCTGGTGCAAGTGCAGGTTCAGTATAAATCATGCCCTAACAGGGCTGGCAGATAGGGGAGTCGAGCAGATGTTCAAGAAGATAACGGACATTAATGACAAATGGACAGAGGAATCTATGGAGCTGCAGATCCGTGACCGGGAGAGCCGGTACTTCGGGGGCGTGCGTGATCCGCTGAGCGGTGTAGCCTGGCCGAATCATACCGGCACGGCCCAGTATCTGGCGGCATGGGCGGCAGCCCTGGTGAATCCGCAGTCCCGGTATTACCGGGATCTGGAGCTGCTGGAGCAGCTGCATGAGGGGATGGCATTCATGCTGCGCTTCCAGCATGAGGACGGCACGATCTCGCCGGGCTGGACGAATTATCATTCCCCGCCGGATACGGCGTTCGTCGTGGTCGGATTAGCCAATATCCTCACGCTGCTGGAGCGGCAGAGCTGGCCGCCGCTGCAGCCGGTGACGGATCAGATTCGAGCCTTCCTTGTGCGGACGATTCCGGCGATGCTGACCGGGGGTGTACATACCCCCAATCACCGCTGGGTGCTGACTGCCGCGCTGGGGTCTTTGTACCGGATATTTGCCCTGGAGGAGTTACAGGCAAGAGCCGGGGAATGGCTTCAGGAGGGGATGGACATTACGCCGGACGGCGAATGGACGGAGCGGAGTAACGGAATTTACAATACGGTCAGCGATATCATGCTCTATTACGCCGCGCAGGATCTGAACCGTCCAGAGCTGTTGGAGCCGGTCCGCCAGAATCTGCGGATGATGAAATACCTGGTTCACCCGGATGGTGAGGTGGTCACCGATTACTCGGGTCGGCAGGATTTCGGCAGCGTCTACTCGCTGGCTGACTATTATCTGTGCTACCAGCTGATGGCTGAGCATGACCGAGACCCGGAATTCGCTGCTCTTGCGGAGCTGGCAGGCCGCTCGGTTATCCATCCGGGTTCGCTGCCCAATCAGATTATGCTGGGGTTCCTGCTCTATCCGCAGATGCAGGCGGCTTCAGTCTCGCCGGGAGAATTGCCGGACAGCTACCGCAAGGTGATCAATGGCACGTTTAATCGTCAGGAGCTGATGGGCCGAATCGGTCAGGACGGCTACGGCGGGCCTGTCCGCCACAGCAAGCAGCATACGGAATTCGGCGCTCCGGTTGCCCGTGTGCGCAGCGGAGAGACCAGTGTAAGCGTGATGACCGAGGCTTCCTCGCTGTTCTCGCTGCGGCATGGCCGGGCAAGGCTGCTTGGGGTTCAGCTGGCTTCAAGCTTCGAGCCTGGACTGATTACGATGGATACGCTGACGGAGATTTCGGGCGGCTATCGTCTGGAGTCTGTAGCCGGAAAGGGCTATTACGGCACCATTCCGGCGGACAAGCTGCCATCCCGGACCGGCTTGCCTTGCAGCCCGTGGTATCTGCTGCCTCATGGAGAGCGGCCGCTTACCCATAACCAGACGAGCAGTGTCTGCGTGAAGGTAAGCGAGTGGGAAGCTGGTTGGGATCTGCATTTCTCAGCGATGTCTCCGGCAGATGTGCTGACCCAGATCGTCCTGCTCTTCGGCAGCGAGGGCAGACTTGAAGGCTCCGCGCTGACGCCGGTGCCGGGGATGAGCGAGGCTTCCTTCTGGACCGCCGGAACACTCCGCTATAGCGCAGGGGAGGACTGGATGGAGCTTGAGCAGGGCTTTCATGAGCATCACCTGGCCGATATCCGCGGGATGAGCTATCCCCAAGGCTGCCAGAAAGTCATCGTAACACTCATCACTCCTCTGGAATATAGCCTGCGGATTCGTCTTTCCTGACAGATGCCTATATAATGAAAGGGTTATCAGGATTTATCAGGACTTAAGGGTTCAGCCAGATTAGAAATTACGGTGTATGGAGGTAAGCTGCGCAATGAATATTTCATTTAATACTCCCGCCACTTATTGGGTGGAGGCGCTTCCAGTCGGGAACGGACGGCTGGGGGCTATGATTTTTGGCGGCATCGAGAAGGAACGTCTGGCGCTGAATGAGGACACACTGTGGTCCGGGTACAAGACAGACTGGAATAATCCGGAGGCCCGCGAGGTTCTCCCTGAGGTCAGGGCGCTGATTGCAGAAGGCAGGAATGAAGAAGCGGATCAGCTATGCAAAAAAATGATGGGCCCCTACGCCCAGTCCTACCTGCCGTTCGGGGATCTGCTGCTTACGATGGAGCACGGGCAGACCATAGACGGGGAATATAGCCGGAAGCTGGACTTGTCCACAGGTATTGGTACCGTCTCCTATGTAATCGGCGGTGTCCGCTATACCCGGGAGGTCTTCGCCTCTCACCCGGACCAGGCGATCATTGTCCGTTTAACGGCCAGTGAGGAGCACCGGCTCAGCTTCCGGGCGAAGCTGGACAGTCCGCTCCGCCACCGTTCGGAAGCAGACGGGGAGCACTACACGATTACCGGACATGCTCCTGAATATGTGGCACCGAATTATTACGAAGTCGATCAGCCGGTCCGTTACGGTGGAGAGTCCCCCCGGAGTCTGGAGTTCCACGGCCGTCTGGCTGCGGTCCAGACTGGAGGCCGCCTGGAAGCTACTGCTGACGGTATCCAAGTTACCGGCGCAACGGAAGCGGTTCTATACTTCAGTGCGGCGACCTCGTTCGATGCGGAATCGGGCACAGTGAAGGCGAATTACGATGTGCGGCAGCAGACTGCGCAAACGGTACAGCGTATCATTATTGAGCCTTATGCCGGGCTGCTTGGCCGTCATGTTGACGACCACCGGGAGCTGTTTGACCGGGTAGAGCTGCATCTGGGAGAGAGCCTGGCTCCGGAGGGCATGCCGACAGATCAGAGAATTGCCGCCTACGGCAGCAATGATCCGGGGCTGGTAGAGCTTCTGTTCCATTACGGCCGTTATCTGCTGATTGCCAGCTCCCGCCCCGGCACACAGCCGGCAAACCTCCAGGGCATCTGGAATCAGGATACCCGGGCACCGTGGAGCAGCAATTACACGCTGAATATCAATGCGGAGATGAATTATTGGCCGGCAGAGATCTGCAATCTGTCCGAGCTGCATCAGCCGCTGATTGACTATACCCGGAGGCTGGCGCTCAACGGCAGCGAGACGGCCCGGATTAACTATGGCGCACGCGGCTGGGTAGCCCATCATAACGCCGATCTCTGGGCGCAGTCGGCTCCCGTTGGCGGCTACGGCGACGGAGATCCGGTCTGGGCATCCTGGGCGATGGGGGGGGTATGGCTTACCCAGCATCTGTGGGAGCATTATGCCTTCAGCGGCGATCTGTCCTATCTGCGGGAGACCGCGTATCCTGTGATGAAGGAAGCGGCCTTGTTCTGCCAGGATTGGCTGATCGAGAACCCGGACGGGTACCTGATTACCTCACCATCCACTTCTCCTGAGCACAAAATCGTAGACGGCGGCAAGAAGTATGCCGTCAGCGAAGCGGCAACCATGGATCTGTCGCTGATCGCGGAGCTGTTCACGAACTGCAGCCTTGCTGCCGGATTGCTTGGGCTGGACGGGGAGTTCGCGGCCGAGCTGGAGGCCGCCCGCGTGCGGCTGCTGCCACTGCAGATTGGTGCCGGAGGCCGGCTTCAGGAGTGGTCGGCAGATGTGGAGGATGAGGATGTGCATCACCGCCATGTCTCCCATCTGGTCGGGGTCTACCCGGGCAGATCGATCACGGAGAAGTTAGTTCCTGAGCTGTATGAAGCAGCCAGAACCTCGCTTGAGATTCGCGGAGACGGCGGAACCGGCTGGAGCTTGGGCTGGAAAATCGGACTATGGGCCAGATTCAGACAGGGTGACCGCGCCAAGCAACTGATCACGAACCTGCTGACGCTGGTTCAGCCGGAGGCCGTTAACAATGAACGCGGCGGTGTCTATCCGAATCTGTTCGACGCGCATCCGCCGTTCCAGATTGACGGAAACTTCGCGGCTACAGCCGGAATTGCCGAGATGCTGCTGCAATCCCACCAGGGTTATCTGGAGCTTCTGCCCGCCCTGCCTTCAAGCTGGAGCGAAGGAAGAGTAAAGGGGCTGCGGGCACGCGGCGGCTATGAGGTGAACCTGACCTGGAGCGCTGGCGTTCTCGGACAAGCGGAGGTTACCGCTCATCTTGGTGGAGTCTGCCGGGTTCTGGCAGAAAGGCCTCTGGAGATTATGCGCGGAGAAGACCGCCTATTGGTGGAGCCGGATTCGGACGGTCTGGTGAGTATTGAACTGCAGGCGGGGGAACGTGTCGTTGTACGGTATGCTTAGCAGATAAGGCAAGTGAATAATAGTTATGCAAATTGCAGCACG
>NZ_ASPX01000021.1:0-112509 GCF_000517965.1 Paenibacillus sp. FSL R7-277 | reverse complement strand
GCGCCGGATGGTGCCATACGGACTAAATGTAATCAAAAAACCGATTACATTGCGCCGGACGGTGCCATACGGACTAAATGTAATCGAAAAACCGATTACATTGCGCCGGACGGTGCCATACGGACTAAATGTAATCGAAAAACCGACCACATTGCGCCGGAGGGTGCCATACGGACTAAGTGTAATCGAAAAACCGATTACATTGTGCAGAGGGGAGGCGCGTGGTCCGAAACATGTGCTGGCGCGAGGGGGAGCCGGGTGTATGCGGAAAACCGCTAATTTCCCCAGCCCCGCTTATCATTTTGTTATCAATCCTATCAAATTGTTATTTGTAAACGATTTCCAATCGGCTATAATTCTTTGTGTAAGCGCTTTATAAAGATGATTCTTAGGAGGGTACAGATGCTCAAGCCTAAACGAATAATGAGCCTCACGCTGGCGCTGGTCGTCCTCGCAGCCTCGGTGCTGCCTATGCGCACACCGGCTCATGCGGCGGCCGAGGGAGGTCCGGCCGTTGTTCTCGCTTCGGACTATGAAGACGGCACCGCGCAGGGCTGGACCAAGAAAGGCGACGAACAGCTTACGGTAACGAAGGAAGTCTATCATGGAGGCTCCTACAGTCTGTATGTGGATGGACGGACCAAGGATTGGGAAGGGCCCAATCAGTTGCTATCGGACCAGATGACTCCGAATACAGCCTACACCGTGGGAGCATGGGTGAAATCTCCGGCGCCGGTCAAATTCACGGTACATACCAAAATCGGCGAAGCCGAGGATTGGAAGGCTGTAGCGGAATTGAACGGCGGGCAATGGTCTGAGGAATGGACTTATCTGGAAGGTACTTATATTACAGGCGATAAGGTAGGCTTCACGGAGATTTATGCGGAAGCCGCAGCAGGAACTGCATTCTACTTGGATGATATCAAGATTACCGCCGCTGCGGTTGAAGTCCCGGACGGGGAGGAAGGGCTGCGCACGGATTTTGAAGACGGAACGCTTCAGGGCTGGAAGAACCGGATTGGTCCGGAGTCGTTGTCGGTGAGTCAGGATACGGCTAATACGGGAACTCACAGTATGCTGGTCGAGGGAAGAGAGCGCAGTTTCTACGGGCCAAGCCTGAGTGTGAAGGAGCATCTGCGGCCGGGCAAGAGCTACCAGTTCTCGCTGTATGTCCGCCTGAAGGAGAAGCCGGAGGCCGACAAAAGCCTGCAAATGACAGTGTATAAGAAGGCCGGCTCCGAGAGCTGGAATGCGATCGATAAGGTTAGCATTAAGGCTGATGAGTGGGATCAATGGCATCTGCTGAAGGGGAATTTCCAGTACAGCGACCAGCCGTCCGAGCTGAACCTGTTCGTGGAGACGCCTTATATTACAGAGGATACCGTCGATACCTTATCCTTCTATGTGGATGATGTAACCGCCCAGCCTGCTACAGAGCTGAGCATTGAACAGGATATTCCGTCGTTAAAAGACATCTACGCTGGTGACTTCGCCATCGGAGCCGCAGCGTATTCCTGGCAAATGGAAGGGGTCTACGGAGAGCTGCTGAAAAAGCATTTCAACAGCATCACAGCCACCTATGAAATGAAGCCCAAGTTCCTTGCGCCTTCCGAAGGCACCTATGTCTTCGACGGTGCGGATAAATATGTGGAGTTTGCCCAGGCAAACGGGATGGGACTTCGCGGACACGCACTGCTCTGGCACGTCGATGCTGCGGAGTGGATGTTCACGGGTCCTGACGGCCAGCCGGCCAGCAGAGAGCTGCTGCTTACGCGTCTACAGAGTTATATTGAGACCGTTATGCACCGTTATAATGGCAAAATCTATGCCTGGGATGTAGTGAACGAAGCGATTGCCGACAATGGCGGCGGTCCGGACGGCATGAGAATCACGCCTTGGTATACCCTGATCGGGCCGGATTACATTGAGAAGGCGTTTGAATTCGCGCGTGCGGCGGACCCGGAAGCGAAGCTCTATTACAATGATTATTACACAGAGGTACCGGAAAAGCGTGAGCATATCTATAAGCTGCTGAAGACGCTCAAGGCGAAGAATCTGATAGACGGCGTGGGCCTCCAGTCTCATCACGGACTGTTCTCCCCATCCATTTCGGAGATTGAAAAGACGATTCAGCAATTCTCGCAGCTTGGGCTGGACATTCAGATCACCGAGCTGGATGTCGATTCGGGCATTAGCCCGTCCTCCCCGCTGCCTCCAGATATCGCTGCGCGGCAGGGCAAACGCTATAATGATCTGTTTGAGCTATACAAGAAATACAAGGACACAATCTCCTCAGTCTCCATCTGGGGCGTGCAGGATGAGAAAAGCTACAATAACCATGCCATGTTGTTCGATGAGCAGCTGAAGGCAAAGCCTGCTTACTGGGGGGCAGTTGACCCATCCAAGTTGCCGGCCATTCACAATGTAGCCGTGGCTCTTGAGGGTACACCTCAGGCAGGCGAAGCCGGGCAAGCCCTGTGGAGCAAAACAGCAGGGATTCCGCTGGAACAGGGCAGTACAGTAACTGCCAAGGTTCATACGCTGTGGGATACGAACAATCTGTATGTGAAGGCAGACGTTACCGATGCTAGTCGGAACGCGGAAGACAAGGTTGAGCTTTTCCTGGATGAGAACAATGGGAAGACTACGGCTTATCAGCCGGATGACCGCAAGATCAGCTTACCGCGTTCGGGCTCCGGGACCGAAGGAGTCAGCTTCACCAGCACAGAACGTGAGGGCGGTTATATCATTGAAGCGAGAATTCCGCTTATAACCGTTAAAGGTTCCGCAGGCGCGGAGTTGGGTCTTGATATCCGTGTCAGTGACGCGAGTGTTCCGGGTTCTGTTCCTGCCTACTGGAATGACAGAAGCAGCTCCCAGGATACGGATACCAGCCGTTACGGAGTCCTCCAGCTCTCTGCAATGCCTAATTCAGCGGAGTCAGTGAAGGGTCAGGTGCAGATTGACGGGCAGATGGATGCGGTATGGGAGCAGGCGAAGCCTTTTGAAGTTAAATTGGCTTCCTCTCCTTACAGCACCACCGCAGAAGCCAGATCAATGTGGTCGGAGGACAGCCTCTACCTGATCGTTGATGTGAAGGACGCCTTACTGAAGGCGGATGCCGTGAATCCATGGGACCAGGACTCCGTGGAAATCTTCATCGATGAGAATTTCAACAGAACCCCTTATTACGAGGGGGATGATGGTCAATACCGGATTAATATTAATAATGTGGCGTCCTTTGGCGGAGGCGCCTCGGATAGCAGATTGACCAGCGCGGTAGTCCATACGGACACCGGGTACCGCGTAGAAGCCAAGATTAATTTCGGAATGATCAAGGCAAAGGCGGGAAGCTCCATCGGGCTTGATCTGCAGATCAATGATGATCGGGGCGACGGCACCCGCAGTACGAGTAAGTGGAATGACAGGGGAGAGGATACCTGGCGGGATACCTCGAATTTCGGGATCTTGACCTTTGTGGCACCAGCAGAGGGACCGCAAGCGGGAACTGAAGGTACATCCCCGTCCCCATCGTCTGGCTCTGCTCCATCGTCCCAGGCACCTGCTCCGGCAGCGGTCTTCGCAGACGGTAAGCTGACTGTTCAGGCTTCCCCGGATAAGGCAGGAATTCTGCATGTGAATCTCATGCCTGAGGCCGTCCGCCAGGCGGTGCTTCAGTCGCTGGACAGCGGCATTCTGAAGATCGCCGTTAAACCTGCGGCAGGAGCCGAAATGCTACAGCTCGGGCTTCCGCTTCAGAGTCTGGCCGCACAGCCGAAGATTAAGGAGATTCAGATTGAGAGCGGCTTCGGGGCGGTTCTGAGCCTGAACACCCAGCTGCTGAAATTGCAGGATACACAGGCAGGAGATGTTCTACAGCTTCAAGTGAAGCGTGTGGCCCAGGACGGATGGCCGGCAGCGGTGAAGGCCCGCTTGAATGGAGCGGCTGTACTGGACTTCTCGCTCACTATCCATGGAGCCAAGATTACAGCAGTTGACGCAACGGCGCTTACCCTGCTGCTGCCTTATGAACTTAAGTCAGGCGAGCGGGCGCACCAGCTTGTGGTATATCAGGTGCTGGAGAATGGGCGGCTTGTGGTTGTGAAGGATCGTCAGTATGATCCGGCTACAGGCTATGTCTCCTTCAAGACCAAGGAGCTTGGACAATATGTGGTTGCCACGGTGAAGCTGCCAGATCACAAGAGCAGCAAATGGGCAGCCGAGAGTGTTGAAGCTCTGGCTGCAAAAGGAATACTTCCTCTGGGAGCAGAGGCTTCCTATGAGACGGGGGTATTGATGAGCCGGGCGGAATTTGCCCAGCTGCTGGTCGATGCTTTTGACCTTCAGGCTGCAACAGCCGCTCCAGGCTTCAAGGATGTCAGTACGGATTCCCCATATGCCGAGGCTATTAACATTACAGGAGCCTTAGGTATTGTAAAAGGTAGAGCAGATGGGCTCTACAGTCCTAACGCTACACTCAGCCGTCAGGAAATGGCGGTCATGCTGAACCGGCTCGTCCAGCTAGAGCAAATCATACTGAAGGACGATTCCGCTGCTGTTCACAGCTTCAAGGATCTGAACCAGTTGAGCGCGGAAGCTTCAGGCGCAATAGAGAAGCTGCGGGCTGCCGGAGTCATCCAAGGCGCACAGAACGGCAACTTCCTGCCGAAGGCCCAGATGACCAAGGAGCAGGCTGCCTTGGTAGTATACCGGATAATCAGTCTCAATTAGTAGAGTAGTGTCCGCAAGTCTATAGCATTGATTCGAGCAGCGGTTCTCCCAGGTAAGGGGGCCGCTGCTTTTTGTGATGGGAGTAATTTAACATGGTTATCATTTTGTTATCAATGCTTTGTATTTATCATGTATCTGTCATGTCCGGCTAGGTATGATTAATTTATAAACAAAGTAAACGGATACACGTTGACCAGCAAAGGGGAGCAGAAGCATGAAAAACATGGTTACGCCAGCCAGCGTAAAAGGCGAGAAACTGGATGTCAATGCGGGGAGTCCCCGAAAAAAATCGAAATGGACCAAGAACCTTAGTCTCGATCTGATGGTTCTGCCGGCTTTGATCCTAACCGTGATCTTCGCCTATATTCCAATGACGGGCCTTGCGATTGCCTTCAAGAATTACAAGCCGGGCTTAGGCTTTAGCGCCTCCAAGTGGGTGGGGCTGGAGCATTTTGAATATCTGTTCAGTATTCCCGAGAACGTTCAGATCATCTGGAACACACTGATTATTGCCGGTCTGAAAATGATCGCCAACCTGATCGTTCCTTTCTTATTCGCACTGCTGCTGAATGAGATCCGCAAGATGGCATTCAAAAAAATGGTACAAACCATTGTCTATATGCCCCACTTCCTTTCATGGGTGATCCTAGGCGGTATTCTCTCCGACCTGCTGGCCAGAGACGGCGGCTTGATCAACCAGGTGCTGGTCAGTGTATTCGGCATCCAGCCGATTTTCTTCCTGGGTGACGGGAACTGGTTCCGGTTTGTCGTTGTAGTGAGTGATGTCTGGAAAGAGTTCGGCTTCAACACCATCGTCTTCCTGGCCTCCCTGGCGGGAATTAACCCGGCACTCTATGAAGCGGCTGAGGTAGACGGAGCAGGACGCTGGCAGCAGACCTGGTCGATTACGATGCCGGCCATGCTGCCGATTACCATCGTGGTAGGAACACTGGCGCTGGGTAACGTGCTTAACGGAGGCTTTGACCAGATCTTTAACCTGTATAACGCGCTTGTCTTCGATAAAGGGGACATCATCGATACATTTGTCTACAGACTAGGAATTGTTGACGGTAAGTTCAGCTTCTCCACAGCGGTCGGATTGTTCAAATCCGTTGTCAGCTTTGTCTTGATCGTAACAGCTTACCGCCTTTCGTATAAATTTGCTAACTACCGTATTTTCTAGAATGGAGGCTAATAGGGCATGTATCATAAAACAAAACCTTACCGCATTTTCACCGTGTTCAACTATATCCTGATGATCGCAGTTTCAATTATGTGTGTTGTCCCTCTGATTCACGTTCTTGCTGTATCATTCAGCGGGAAATCGGCAGCCAATGCCAATCTGGTGGGTCTGTGGCCGGTAGATTTCACAGTGGACGCCTACACCAAGACTGTAGCCAATGAGAATTTCACCCGGTCCATCTGGGTGACGCTGCAGCGCACGGTGCTGGGAACGCTGTTCAGCATGGGGGTAGTCATTCTGGCTGCCTATGCGCTGTCCAAAGAGAACGCCCGGTTCAGACGCCGGAACATGTATATCTGGCTGCTGGTCTTCACCATGCTGTTCAGCGGCGGTCTGGTACCGATGTACATTCTGATTCAGAAGCTGCACCTGATGAACTCCTTATGGGTGCTGATTCTGCCGGGAGCCGTCTCGGTATGGAATATCATTCTGCTGCTTAACTTCTTCCGGGCCGTGCCCAAAGAAATGGAAGAAGCCGCCTTCATCGACGGCGCAGGTCATTTCAGAACACTGTTCAGCGTGTATCTCCCGGTATCTATGCCGGCTATTGCTACACTGTCGCTGTTCACGATTGTCGGTCACTGGAACTCCTGGTTCGACGGCCTGCTGTATATGACGGATCACCGCAACTATCCGCTGGCGACCTTCCTGCAGTCAGTCATTGTCCAGCAGGACTTCAGTAAGGTGACTGTACGGCCGGAGGATCTGGAGAATATCTCGCAAAGAACGGTCAAAGCCGCTCAGATCTTTATCGGGATGGCACCGATCCTCATCGTGTACCCATTCCTGCAGCGTTTCTTCGTGAAGGGAATTGTCCTCGGGGCGGTTAAGGAATAGCCGTCCTTCCTATTAAAGGGGGTGATGCACGCGCTGAAAGCTGAAAAAGATTGACTCATATAATTAATATGATTAAATTTTAATTAAAGGGGTGCAAGATTAAATGATAAAGAAAATGAAATTCTCTGCGGCGGCAGTGTTATCCACAGTCATGCTGGGCAGCTTGCTGGCCGGATGCGGCGGAAATGCTGACAACAAGAAGGCGGAAGGGGACAACAAGCCGGCGGCAAGCGAAGACGCTATGTATTCGGCTCCCTTTGAGAATGGCAAATATACAGAACCGGTAACCATCTCAACCGTATTTCCCATCGCAAGCAGCCTGAAATTCAAGAATGGCGAAAATATTGAAAATAACGTGCACACCAAATGGGCCAAGGATACGCTGGGCATTGATATCAAGTATCTCTGGACCGTAAGTGACCAGAACAACGCCTATGAAACCAAGCTGCGCCTGATGCTGACCTCAGGTGAAAAAATGCCGGACATCATCTCTTTCCGTGGAAGCCCTTCCCTGATCTCTGATCTGATTGACAGCGGCCAGTTCACCGATGCAGGCGAATTGTTCGACAAATATGCTTCCGATATCTACAAAAAAGCGATGGCCGAAGAGCCAACCGTATGGAATCCCTACATGAGAGACGGCAAGCGGATGGGGATCCCGATTCTGGAAAACGCTTATAATAATGACCCGGTTATGTATATCCGTGAGGATTGGCTGAAGAAGCTGAACCTTAAGGCTCCGACGAATCTGGCTGAGCTGGAAACCGTGCTCGATGCGTTCACGAACCAGGACCCTGACGGCAACGGCAAGAAGGATACAACGGGACTGGCTGTGGGCTTCAAAAACAACCTGAACACATGGATGTCGGAAGCCGGATGGGTCTTCGGGATGTTCGGCGCCATGCCTAACCAGTGGAACAAGACGGCGGACAACCAGCTCGCTTACGGCTCTGTCCAGCCGGAGATGAAGGAAGGCCTGGCAACGATGCAGAAATGGATGAAAGAAGGCTATATCTCCTCCGAATCCGGTCTGTATGATGAGAACAAAGCAACAGAAGCTTTTACAGCAGGCAAAGCCGGTATCATTGTCGGCCCTTACTGGATGACAGGCTGGCCGCTGCCGGATCTGCAGAAGAACGTTCCAGGTGCAGTGCATAAGGCTTATCCGCTTCCGGCAGGCCCGGATGGCAAGGTAGGCAGACACGGCACGAAGATCGCCTCAGGTGCTGTATTGATCAACAAGGATATGGAGCATAAAGACGCATTCTTCGTCTACCAGAACTATCTGTTTGATAACTGGGCTAACCCGGACAGTACAACCTTCGTGAACGGCTTCGCCAAAGGCTACGATTATGATATCGCTGAAGACGGAACCGTCCTGAAAGAGCAGGATACGGATAAGATTCCAGGCGGCTGGGTGGATGCGATCCGTTATACCCTGACTTACGATGGAGCCATTATTCCTAACCTGATGATGAATACACTGGCCAAGCTGGCCGGCGGCGCTGAGCCTGCTAACCAGTATGAGAAGAATCTGTCCGAGCGTATTCCTGAGCAGATCTTAGCAGCCAAAATCATCGTCGATCAGAAGGACAGTGTAATGCCTGAGATGTTCACAGGTACGCCTACTGAAACTCAGCTCTCCCGTGGAGATATGCTGGAGAAGCTGGAGAAGGAAATTCTGAACAAAATTATTTATGACAAAGCGCCGGTAGACGAATTCGATACCTTTGTAGAGAAATGGAAAACTACAGGCGGTGATAAAGTGACCACAGAGGTCAATGAATGGTATCAATCTCTATCGAAGTAAAGATACGGAGAATCAGGGCGGCCCCCAGGCCGTCCTTTCATTTGGAGGAGGGCAATGTGAAATATCGTCTGTCTATCTTTCAGTGGCTGTCGTTTGTTCTGATGCTGATGCTGCTGATTATCGTAGGTGCGTTTTGGCTCATCTACCGGCTGAACGTGAAGGACATTCAGAATGAGCTGAGAAAAAATAAAATGTACGAGGTTGAATTCATGACCTCCCAGCTATCCACGCAATTTGAACAGGTGCTGACAAATACCATTACTTTGTCACAGGACCAGTCTGTGCGTGGATATCCTTATATTCTGAAGTTCGGGGATCAATATTCCAAATATGAGATGAAGCTGACCATCATCGATAAGCTCGCCCTGAACACCGCCTCTACCTCCTGGAAGAATACGGTTATTCTGTACTATGAGGATGAGAAAGAGACGGTATCCTCTGATTCCTCCTTCTCCTTCAGCACCTTCAGCCCCCCGGAGCAGGCGCGGAACCGCTGGGTGCTGCACATGGATAAGGAAGGCAAGGGATATTACTCCAATATCATGCGCAGTCATATCAGCTCGCTGTTAATTGAAGTCAGGATTTCGCTGGATAATCTGGTGAAAATGATGGATCAGTATGTCTCCGGTATGCCGCTGCTGTACGATGCCTCTGAGCGGGCCTTTATTCAGCCGGGGGCAGCATTTCCGCAGGAGCTGTTACAGTCGATCAGTCCTGGGATTAACGGGAACAGGGGAACCATCTCCGCTACAGAGAATCGTGCAGAGTATCTGATTAACTATATGAAGTCGGACATGCTGGATTTGTATTTCATAGACGCCTATCCCAAGCGCCAGTATATCGAACCGATTAACCGCAATAACCGGCTGTTCCTCTATGCGGTACTGGTGGTGCTGGTGGGTATTATGTTCTACACGCTGCTTCTTCGCCGTCAGGTGCAGAAGCCGGTGATTATGCTGCGCAAGGCGATCGACCGGTTCGACCGGGGCGACTTTTCCAGCCGTGCCGTCGATCTGCAGGTCAATGAGTTCAAGGTGCTGGGCAATTCCTTTAACCGGATGGCGGAGAATACCCAGACACTGATCGAGCAGGTTCTGCTGGGCGAGCTTGAAGTGAAGGAAGCGAAGCTGAAGCAGTATCAGGCGCAGATTAATCCGCATTTTCTCTATAACTGCCTGAATTTCATTCAGAGCAAAGCAAGCATCGAAGATTATCATGCGGTCACCGCGATGACGCTGCATCTGGCTTCCTACTGCCGGTACATTCATAAGATTGAACAGCTGGATTCTACGCTCCAGGATGAACTGGATTTCGTCGAGCATTATCTGCACATGGTCCACCTGCGCAAAAGAGAGATCACCTTCGAATTCGGTGTCACAGCGGAGGCGGGCAGATACCGGTTGCCAAGGATGATTCTGCAGCCGCTCGTGGAGAACTGCATTAAGCATGGCATTGAACCGGGCCTGAGGCCCGGCATCATCTCGGTTGCCGCCGAGGAAGATGATTCGTATCTTCTGATTACCGTGAAGGATAACGGAATCGGCATGACGGAAGAACGGCTCGGCGCGGTCCGCCGCCATATCGAGGATAATATTATCAGCAATGAACAGCTCGGAACGGGGCTAAGGAATGTGAATCAGCGGCTGCGATTGTATTTTGGCAAGGACTCCGGGTTATCCGTAGACTCCGTGCTGTCCGAAGGCACCTGTTACCGGATTCGGATTGAAAAGGAGGGAGAAGCTCATTCTGCAAATTCTGCTGGTAGATGATGAACAATATGTCGTAGATGATCTGGAGCTTGCTTTTCCATGGCAGGACTTCGGGATTGAAAAAGTATATAAAGCCTACTCCGGCGCCCAGGCGTTGCAGATGATCGGGCAATACCCGGTTGATATAGTCATTACGGATATCGCCATGCCCGGTATGAGCGGGCTGGAGCTGGTGAAGCAGGTGCGGAAGACCCACCGGAGAATCAAGTGTATTCTGCTAACCGGCTACGCCGAGTTCGAATATGCCAGGGAAGCCCTTCAGTATGGGGTGGCAGAGTATCTTGTTAAGCCGCTGGATCACCAGAAGCTGCGTGCTGCTCTGGAGAGCACGATTAAGACGATTAAGAAGGAAATCGACCGGACGGCATCTTATGAGCAGGCGATGCTGGCCTTCCGGGAGCATCTCCCGGCGCTGAAGGATAAGCTGCTGGCCGAACTGATTCAGGGCAAATCCTATCCGCAGGAACGGCTGAAGGACAAGCTTAGCGGATATCAGATTGATTTTCAGCTGAACGACCGGGTCTTCCTGATTCTGATCCGTCTGGAGGAGCATTTCACGAACTTCGGGCCGGACAGCCAATTGCTCTTTGAATACGCGGTGACGAACATTGCCTGCGAGCTGCTGGGCCCGGGCTTCGAGCTGTGGCATGGCCGGGATGCTTACGAGAACCTGGTGTTTATTGTGAAGAGCAGTGAAGCGGGGGCGGTTGACCCGGACAAGATTCTCAAGCAGCTAACCCATAATACCCATCAGCTGCACAGCAGTGTGAATGAATATCTGAATGGCGGAATCTCGGTTATTCTGTCCTACCCGGGGGAATTCCCGCTGGATATCCGCGCCATGTATGAGGATTCCCAGTCGGCGTTAAGACAGCAAGTGGGCAATGACCAGGGCTATTTCATCTCCTTGACGGACAAGCAGAAGAGCTCGCCGGTCCAGCCGCTCAAGGACTTATATGCTTCCCCGACACTGATGCATCTGCTGGAGACCGGCCAGTGGCAGGGGTATAAGGAACGGCTGCAGCAGTTGAGAGAATTCAGCAACAACCTGCCGTCGTATAACGAAGAATATATTGAGGAGATCCGTACTATGATTCTCGGCTCCTTTCACTATATTGCCCATAAGAATCATAGCCTGCTCTCCGATCTGGTCGGGCGGGAGCTGCTGGATAAGACCCTCTTCCGTTCCGTGTCCCAACTGGTCAGCTGGGGTGAGGCGCTGGTGGATACCCTGCAGGGCAAGCTCGAACGGGATACACAGAATAACCGGATGGGCATCGTCAAGGAGATGCAGAGCTGTATCGCGTCTAATCTGGCAGAGGCCAGCCAGCAATTCGTTGCGGACGCGGTCTCGCTTCATCCGGCATATGTCTCCAGACTGTTCAAGCAGGTCAGCGGGATCAGCATCAGCGAGTATATCCTGAATAGGAAGATGGAGCAGGCCGTAGCCAGCCTCCGCAACTCCGACCTGAAGATCTATGAGATCTCTGAGCAGCTAGGCTACGCAAATAGCCAATATTTCATCAAAGTGTTCAAGGAGCAATTCGGCATGACTCCGCAGGATTACCGGGGGAAGTTGTAGGGGGATGCGTGGTCTTGTCCCGTAATATTACAGGCTTCGGCTCATTTGGGCTGGGGCCTTTTTTTAGCTAAAATTTAAATATGATAACCGATTGACATAAATATGTTAACCGGTTATCATAAAATTGCATCCGAAATGTATGCGCATTCAAAAAAATCATAAGTATGGGGGGATTTCAGTTGAAATTGAGAAAAGCTGCAAGCTTCGCTATCGCTCTGACGGTGGTCACCGGATTACTCGCAGGCTGTTCCAAGGGGAATTCAACGAACAGTGCTGTCAAGGAAGACAAGGGGAATGGGGGAACACAAACAGAGCAAGCCTCCAAGGACGTTAAGCTAACTTTCTTCAATACTTCTGCAGAAGTCAATACTGTATTCGAGGAGCTGTTCAAGAAGTATCATGAGCAGAATCCGCAGGTGACGATTGAACTGATTCCTACGCCGATCGGCGGCGCGCAGCTTGAGAAGTTCCAATCCCTGCTGGCCTCCGGCAATCCGGCGACAATCGTGAATCTGGATGCAGGCACCATACTTCAATATAAGGATGATTTTCTGGATTTAGAGCCGGAGAAGGCGAAGTATGAAGCGCTGACCAATCCGGGAGCTATCGACGGCGCGTTGCTGGACGGACAATTCCTGGGTATTCCCTGGACTGCCCAAGGCTACGGTCTGCTGTACAACAAGCGTGCAGTAGAAGAGGGTATCGGCGGTGCCTTTGATCCAGCATCGGTGAAGACCCGTGATGATCTGGAAGCGGTCTTCAAGAAGATTGAAGCGGCTGGCAAAGCACCCGTCATGCTTCACGGGGCAGACTGGTCGCTCGGCGCCCACTATCTGGGATTGACCTATTCCCTGCAGTCGCAGAAGGTGGAGGACAACCGGAAGTTCGTGGAGGAGCTGAAGAACGGGCAGGTTCAGCTGACGGAGAATCCGCAGTTCACCGGACTGATGGATACCTTCGATCTGCTGAAAAAATACAACGCACGTAAGAGCGACCCGCTCGTTGCCGATTATAACCGTGACAGCGCGGATTTCGCCAAGGGAGCTGCCGCCTTCTACTTCATGGGAGACTGGAGCTGGGCGGTTATCGGAACACTGGAAGGCCGCGATGCCGACTTCGGTATTCTGCCGCTGCCTGTGAGCAATAACCCGGAGGATTTCGGCAACGCGCAAGTCGCCTACAGCGAGCCTAAGCTGTTCGCCATTGATGATTCGAAGTCTACGCCGGAGCAGCAGGAAGCCGCCAAAGCGTTCATCGAATGGATGGTCAGCAGTGAGGACGGACAAAAGGCCATTATTACCGATATGGGGCTGTCCATGCCGTACAAGGATCTTAAGGCGAAGAGCACGAACGTTATGTCTAACGCCGTCAGCGAATACGTGAAGCAAGGGAAGATTATCAACATCGGTGTCATCAATTACCTGCCGCAGGATTACTGGGCCAAGACCGGAGCTGCGATGCAGAAGTATCTGGTAGGCAATATCGACCGCCAGGGGCTGGCGCAGGAGGTTCAGGATTACTGGAAATCATATGCAGGGAAATAGAGAATCTCTATTTATTGAACTTGAAGACTTAAGTTAAGGGAAAAGTGACGGAGGGGAATTTTGGAACTGAAGGAGCGATAGCGATCGCCTTTGTCTGCGGATTTCAACCGTTAAAAACGGTATAAAATCAAGAAATCTGCAGACAACAGCGGCCGGAAGTCCAAAACTTCTCTGGAGTCGCGGCTAATCCCAAAACATAAAAAATTCTCCAGTTCAGCCTGTTAAGAGGAAAGGGGGCAGCACTATGAACAAAAAGCTATCACTGAAGAATGCGGGGACGTTTCTGGTCTTCGGAGGTCCCTCTATCTTCGCTTTTGCCGCCGTTGTGATCATACCGTTCATCGTCGGCTTATATTTGACCTTCACGAACTGGGATGTCCGGACAGGCGACAGCAGCCTGATCGGCTTCACGAATTATCTGGAGGTGTTCAGGGATAAGGTGTTCCTTCAGCAGCTGTGGTTCACCCTGAAGTATGTCTTCTTCACTGTGGTGATTGCCAATGTGTTCGCCTTCTTCATCGCGCTCGCCTTGACGAGAGGCGGGAGGGGCGAACAATGGCTGCGCACCGGCTTCTTCACGCCCAATCTGGTCGGCGGGATTGTACTCGGATACCTGTGGCAGACGCTTTTCTCACAGGTGCTGCCTTACCTTGGCGCTAAATACGGCTGGGAGCTGTTTCAGACCTCATGGCTGACGAATACGGGGACGGCATTCTGGGCGCTGATCATTGCGACCGCCTGGCAGCTGGTCGGGTATCTGATGATCATTTATATCGCGGGCTTCACAGGCGTTCCGAATGATGTGCTGGAGGCGGCGAGCATCGACGGGGCGGGGCGGACTTCAGTGATCCGTAGAATCATCCTGCCGCTGACGGTTCCTGCGATCGTCATCTGTATTTTCATCTCCTTGTCCCGATCCTTCTTAACGTATGACATCAACCTGGCGTTAACCAAGGGCGGACCGTTCAATTCAACGGAGCTGGCCACCTACCATATCGTGCAAAAAGCCTTCCTGTCCAATCAATACGGTGTCGGCCAGGCAGAGGCAGTCGTTCTGTTCGCTGTCGTCGCGATTATCGCCTTGACGCAATCCTATCTGCTGAAGAAGCTGGAGGTGGAATCTTAATGAATGCTAACCGGCGTATCCTCCCGGGCCTGCGGACAGGATTCCTGTACCTGCTGCTGTTGGCCTTTTTAACACCGTTCCTGCTGATTATTATGAACTCCTTCAAGACCACCCAGGAATTCTTCGAGAGCCCGCTGTCACTGCCGACAACGATTAATTTCAAGAACTATGCCAGCGCCTTCGACAATATGGACTTTATGCAGGGGTTCATGAACTCGCTGATCATTACGGGGATTTCCGTCACGATCATTATTATTTTCTCGGCGATGACCGGGTACTTATTCGTCCGTTACAAATGGAAGGTGAATTCCATCCTCTTCTTCCTCATGCTGGCCTCCATGGCTCTGCCCTTCCAGGTGCTGATGATTCCAATGGTCATGCTGTACGGGAATATGGGGCTGTTGAATACCAAGCTGACGCTTTTGTTCATGTATCTCGGCTTCGGAGTGCCGTTCGGCGTCTTCACGTTCCACGGCTTTATCAAAGGCATTCCTTATGAGCTGGAAGAATCGGCGTTTATCGAAGGGAGCAGTACGCTGCGGACGTTTTTCAGTATTGTGCTGCCCTTGCTGAAGCCGGTGTTCGTCACCTTGCTGGTACTCGATGTGCTCTGGATCTGGAATGACTATCTCCTGCCCAGCCTGGTGCTGCTGTCGCCGGATCAGAAGACACTGCCGCTGTCCACGTATACCTTCTTCTCCTCCTATTCCGTGGACTATGCGCCGCTGATGGCCGGGCTGATTATGACGATCATTCCCGTGCTGATCATCTACCTGTTCCTGCAAAAACAGATCATCAAAGGGATCACAGAAGGGGCGCTGAAGTAAGGGGGAGCGGGGAAGTCCCAATGTACACCGCAGTGACGATTACGCTTCAATAGCTGAAATCCATGCGAAATTCATCTATAATTGGAACTAAAAAGCAAGGTGGTTTCTATGGCGAATCTGAAGGATGTTGCGAAGCAGGCAGGACTTTCTGTGAATACAGTGTCCAGAGTCCTTAACAATAGAGGGTATATCAGTGACAAGACGAAGGAGAAGGTCTACCGGGTGATGAAGGAAATGAACTATCAGCCGAATGAAATGGCCCGGGCCCTGTTCCGCAAAAAATCCAATATGATCGGGCTGATCATCCCGGCGATTTCCCATCCTTTTTTTGCCGAGCTGACCGCCTATCTCGAATATTACGCAGACCTTAAGGGCTACAAGCTGCTGCTCTGCAATTCCAACCGCAACGTCTCCAAGGAAGTGGATTATATCGAGATGCTCAAAAAAAATCAGGTTGACGCCATCATCATGGGCAGTGCCGTGCTAGATGTGCAGCATTATCTTCACCTGGACCTGCCGATCGTCTCCTTCGACCGTGTTATTTCGGAGGATATCCCCGTGGTCACCTCGGATAATCTGGAGGGCGGCCGGCTGGCTGCCCGGTTATTAACCGGCCAGGGCTGCCGGCACACGGTCTATATCCAGCGGGGGATCGACGGTCCCCAGCATCACTTCATGCTGGCCGGCCTGAGAAGGCAGGGGTACGAAGAAGAGCTGAAGCGCGCCGGGCTTGCGCCGCTGTACTTGCAGCTGGAGGTCAATGAGGGGAGCTACACCGGAGGGGACACCGCCATTGCCGCCTACCTCCAGGAGCATCCTGAGATCGACGGCGTATTTGCCAGCAGTGATGTGATTGCCGCCGAGGTCATTCATGCCTGCAACCTGCTCGGCAAGGAGATTCCTTCAGCCATGCGCATTGTGGGCTATGATGATGTGCAGCTGGCTTCTATGATCTCACCGCGTCTAAGCACTGTCCGGCAGCCGATTCAGGAGATGAGCGAAGCCATTATGGAGCTGGCGGTCCGGCAGATCGAGGGCCAGGCGGTGGCGATGGTGAACACGTTCCCGGTAACGGCTGTGGAGCGCGGCACGACCTGATACTCAGGACTGGCAGTTTCTCTGCCAGTGTCTGCCTTAATAGAGCGTCAGGTTTAAATTTATGGATTGGATCATTAAGAGGAAATCACCTAACCTATTAGGTTCAGTTTTTTGCATAATCAGAGATAAGTGTATTCGGTGCAACTAAAAACAGTGAAAAGGAAGGTATTCCTCTCCTAACTGTATTTCATACAACTAAATATGCTGGAATGGGCGAAAATCCAGGTATAGAGGTATTTTAATTGCACGAAATACAGCTAAACTGAGATTCGCCAGTATATACGGCGATTTAGATGTACAGATTGCAATTAAGCCATTCTTACAGTTTTATAGCTGCTGCTGCCCTATTATATCAACCGGTTAACATAGAACCTTGCCTTGTTCTGCTGAACAGAGGAAGAAGGCTGACCCGGGTCAGGAGGTACGGATGGCTGTAACCATCAAAGATGTTGCCGAGAAGGTCGGCGTCTCCGTCACTACCGTCTCCCGTGTGCTGAATAACCGGGGATACCTCAGTGAGAGTCTGAAGCAAAAGGTGAACGATGCCATGGAGGAGCTGAATTACCATCCGAGTGAGGTGGCACGCTCCTTGCTGCGCAAGAAGTCCAATATGATCGGCCTGATTCTGCCGGATATCTCCCATCCGTTCTTCGGAGAGGTAACCAAGCATATTGAGGCCTATGCCTATGAACAAGGCTATAAGCTTATGCTGTGCAATTCCCTCCATCATAAGAAAAAAGAGAAAGAATACATCGATCTGCTGCGGGCCAGCCGGGTTGACGGCATTATCATGGGCAGTCATACGATGAGCGTGAACGATTATAAGTCAATCAGCTTGCCGCTGGTGTCGCTGGACCGGCAGATTTCTAAGTCGATTCCGTTCATTGCCTCGGATAACTATCAGGGTGGAGTGTTGGCCACCCGGCTGCTGCTGCGCAAAAAATGCCGGAGTATCGCCTATCTCAGCGGGAATCTGCGCCTGAATCTGCTGGCCAAGCAAAGGCATGACGCCTTCCTGGAGCAGGTCAAGAGGCAAGATGTGGAATATACCGTCCGGCAAACCGATCTGAACGGATTTAAGTATAAGGATTACGAGAAGCTGGTCAGCAGTCTTTTTGAGGAACGCCCTGAGCTGGACGGCGTATTCGCGAGCAGCGATATGCTGGCGCTACAGGTGCTGAAGCAGTGCAGAAGGCTGGGCAGAGCCGTGCCCGGTCAAGTCAAAGTCATTGGATATGACGGAATTGCCGCCCTGGATGCGGAGGATCTGACTACTATCGTCCAGCCGATCAAGAAGATGGGCGAGCTGGCTGTTCAATATCTGCTTCAGCAGATTGCCGGCGAGCCGGTTCCACTGGAGACGATTCTTCCCGTCCGGTTATCGGAGAAGGGGACCACTTGAAGCACGCAGGATTCATTCACATTCGAACGATATGGAGGAAATATATATGGATTTCATTTACCGCGTAGCCCCGGATTTACGGGAAGGGATCGCTGGCCTGCCGCCGCTGCATTTGCCGGAGGATCTGGCCGCAGCCCGGAATATGTTTCCGCCGCCTACTGAACCGTCGGACTGCGTCCGCATTACGGAACGGGTTCTGATTGCCGGTTCCGGGCCGGTTCGGGTCAGAATTTATGAACCGGCTCAGCGAAGTGAACATAAGCTGCCTGCCCTGCTCTGGACCCATGGCGGCGGCTATATTCTGGGTCAGCCGAGCGGTGACGATGCGTTATGCGAGAGCTTCGTCCTCGCGGCCAACTGTGTAGTCGTGTCGCCCGATTACCGCCTTGCCCCGGAGCATCCGTACCCGGCAGCCATTGAGGACTCTTATGCAGCGCTTGTGTGGCTGGCCGATATCAACAATGGGCTGAGCATCGATTTGGCCCGGATTGCCGTGGGCGGAGCGAGTGCAGGCGGCGGTCTGGCAGCGGCTTTGGCCCTGATGGCGAGGGACAAGGGAGGCCCTGCCCTCTGCTTCCAGCTTCCGCTGTATCCGATGCTGGATGACCGCAACATTACACCTTCGAGTTATGAGGTCACGCACCCGGCGGTGTGGAATCGGGCGAACAACCTGGTGGCGTGGGAGATGTACCTGGGCGGCCCTGCCGGGGGCGCAGACACCTCCCCGTATGCGGCACCCGGCCGTGCGGATCAACTGGCGGGACTTCCGCCCGCCTATATCTGCGTCGGACAGCTCGACCCGTTCCGTGATGAGACGATTGACTATGTGGCCCGGCTGGCACAGGCCGGTGTAGAAGTGGAATTTCATCTCTACCCGGGGGGCTATCATGGCTTCGAGCATGTTGTCCCTGCAGCCGAAGTCAGCCGCAGAGCCAGAGAGGGATACATCCATGCCCTGGCAAGAGCCTTGAACTCTTAAATTGTAAAAAGAGGACGGGTTTTTGAAAGTATTGTGTACACAGAGACCATAGAATGGATATGACACAAGGATACTGGAGTACCAAGGGGGAGTGCGGGTGTTTAAACTCGGAGAGACAATACCATTTGAAGATAAGGCGAACGATGTGTTAACAGTGGGCGAGCTGCTCGTGGATATGATCTCCAATGAGTACGGCGAGGACACGGTAGGT
Source organism: Paenibacillus sp. FSL R7-277 (assembly GCF_000517965.1). NCBI lineage: Bacteria > Bacillati > Bacillota > Bacilli > Caryophanales > Paenibacillaceae > Paenibacillus > Paenibacillus sp. FSL R7-277. The sequence goes on along the minus strand of NZ_ASPX01000021.1, from coordinate 93,350 downwards.
GATGGATATACCCGTTATTTTGGCGGATCGCCTTCAAATATTGCCATTAATGCGGGGAAGCTGGGCATCCGGTCGCATGTGGCTTCGGCGGTGGGCAGGGATAGCCTGGGCAACTATCTGATCAACCGGCTGCAGAGCGCCGGAATGGCGACAAGCGGCATCCAGCAGGTCGATGATTCTACCAGTATGGTGGTGATTACCAAGAGTCAGGCTACGCCGGTTCCAATCTTTTACCGTGCGGCGGATTACCGGCTGGAGTACAATGAGGCGTTGGAGCAAGCCTTGATTCATTCCAGAATTGTCCACTTCTCCTGCTGGCCGATCTCCAGGACCCCGTCCCGTAGGGCGGTGGAGCGGGTGATCCAGACGGCGCGGAAGCATAAGGTGCTGATCGGCTTCGATCCCAACTATCATCCCTCGATCTGGCAGAAGGGGGAGGACGGGGTAGCCTATGTCAAAAGCATCATCCCGAAGGTGGATATCATCAAGCCTTCCGAGGATGACGCTGAGCGTCTGTTCGGTCCCGGCACGCCGGAGGAGCAGATCGCCAGATTCCTTGCGCTTGGCGCGAAGCTGGTCATTCTGACGCTGGGCAAGGACGGGGCACTCGTCTCCACCGGCAGCGAAACGATGTCGTTTGAGACCAAGGCGACGCAGATTGAAGATACGACGGGAGCAGGAGATGCCTTCTGGTCCGGATTCTATACAGCTATTATCAAAGGGTATACGCTCACAGAAGCGCTGGAGCTTGGATCTGCTGTCAGCGCGTACAAACTGAAATTCACCGGTGCGGTAGTCGATCTGCCTGCGCTTGCGGTCATTAAGCAACAATTCAACCTGTAGGAGGCTTCTTAAGATGACACTGAAGAATCAAGTACAGTTAATTACCTATCCCGATTCCCTGGGCGGAGACCTGAAGCAGCTCCATCAGGTGCTGCGCGGTCCCTTCGCCGGGCTGTTTGCCGGGGGGATTCACATCCTTCCGCCCTTTCCTTCTTCGGGGGACCGCGGCTTTGCGCCGCTGACTTATCTGGAGATTGAGCCGGAATTCGGCAGCTGGGAGGACATCCGCAGCATCGGGGAAGAATTCGATGTGCTGGTGGATCTGATGGTCAATCATATCTCCAGGCAATCGCCGTATTTCCAGGACTTCCTGGAGCATGGCCGGGCTTCGGAATATGCGGATCTGTTCATCACCCTGGACAAGATCTGGGAGAATGGCGAGCCTGTGCGTACGGATATCGAGAAGATGTTCCTGCGGCGGCCGCTGCCTTATTCTACGTTCACTACCTCCGGAGGGGTGGAAGAGAAGGTCTGGACCACTTTTGGCAAAACCGATCCTTCCGAGCAGATTGATCTGGATGTCCATTCTCCGCTCACCCGCGACCTGCTGCGGCAGTTCTTCGAGAATTTCAAAGAGCAGAATGTCAAGATTGTCAGGCTGGATGCGGTCGGGTACGTGATCAAGAAGCTGGGCACCAGTTGTTTCTATGTGGAGCCGGAGATCTATGAATTCCTGGACTGGATCAAAGAGATGGCCGACTCGCTGGATATAGAGCTGCTGCCGGAGGTACATGCGCATCACAGTATCCAGACCAAGCTATCGGAATACGGCTGCTGGATCTATGATTTCATTCTGCCTTACCGCGTGCTTGAGGCGCTTACCGGCAGATCCAATACGGCGCTGTACGACTATCTGCGGACCCGTTCGCCTAAGCAGTTCACGATGCTGGACTGTCATGACGGTGTTCCGGTGAAGCCGGATCTGGATGAGCTGATTGATACCAAGGAAGCGCGGGAGCTGGTGGATCTCTGCGTGGAGCGCGGGGCGAACCTGAGCCTGATTCTGTCCGAGGAGCATAAAGCGCCGGATGGCTTCGATGTCCATCAGATCCGCTGCACGTATTACAGTGCACTGAATGAAGATGACGACGCGTACCTGGCAGCAAGGGCGATTCAATTCTTCGTACCGGGTATTCCGCAGGTCTATTATGTAGGCTTGCTGGCTGGCCGCAATGATCTGGAGCAGGTCGCCCTGACGGGGGAAGGCCGGGAGATTAACCGCCATAACTATACGCTGGAGGAGATTGCAGCGGAGAGTGAGCGGGAGGTCGTGCAGCGGCTGATGAAGCTGATCCGCTTCCGGAATGAATATAGCGCCTTCCATGGAACCTTCCGGGTGCTTGAGGCAGAGGCGGATGAAATCAGGCTGATGTGGGAGCAAGGAGCAGCATATTGCCGGCTGCATATTAACCTGCAGAATTATAAGACTGTTATCGAATATATAGATCAGCAGGGACAAGAAGCGGTATACTGGGTCTGATTCTAATTCGTTAAGGGGGAATGATGATGGCTACAATGCAAATCAGCCTGTTCTCGGCAAGTCTGAAGCGGGAGGTCACGATCCAGGCCATATTGCCGGTGGATCTGCCGGAGGGCTGGGGATTGCCGGCCTGGTCGGGCCAGCCCTTGAGATCGCTCTATCTGCTGCACGGCTTCTCCGGCAGCCAGAACGACTGGCTGAACTTCTCCAGGATCAGGGAGCTGGCAGACAGGCATCAGGTGGCAGTATTCATGCCGGCCGGGGAGAACCGCTTCTATGTCAATGATGAGCTAAGAGAAGAATACTACGGTGAGTATATCGGCAGAGAGCTAGTAGACTTCACCCGCAAGCTGTTCCCGCTATCAGCAGCCAGAGAGGATACCTGGATCGGCGGCTTATCCATGGGCGGCTACGGGGCAATCCGCAACGGCCTGAAATACGCGGAGCGCTTCGGCCGGATCATCGCCTTATCCTCGGCCTTAATTCCGTATAGAGTTGCCAATATTTCCCCAGACTATAAAGACGGAATTGCCAGTTATTCCTACTATGCCAGCGTCTTCGGCGATCTGAGTAGGCTGCTTGGCAGCGACAAAGACCCTGAGCAGCTGGTGCGTAATGTGAAGGCGCAGGGACTTGCCCTGCCGGAGCTGTATATGGCATGCGGAACCGAGGATATGCTGCTGGATGTGAACCGCCGGTTCCATCAGTTCCTGGAAGGCGAGCAGGCCGCCCATTACTATGAAGAAGGCCCTGGCGACCATAACTGGGCATACTGGGATAAGCATATTGAAGCTGCGCTGGATTGGGCGGCTAATTGACTTTATAATAAGCACTTAAGAAAATAACGAAAAGTAAAAAGAAGCGGAGGGGAATTTTGGAACTGTAGGAGCGGTAGCGTCCGCCTTTGTGTTTGAATTTCTACCGCGTAATGCGGTTTAATTCAGGAAATTCAAATACAACAGCGGCCGGAGGGCCAAACATTCACCGTAGTGACGACAGAGCTTTAAGTTCATTTTTTCAGCTTATATAACAGCAAATTGCATACTTACACGCCCCTGGGTCCGACCGAGAAGGTATCGGCTCAGGGGCGTGCTGAATTCCGGGGAAAGGAAGAGGCGGGGATGATCCGAACCAACAGTATCGTGTTCAAATTTGCGTTGCAGATGACAGTGATTCTTGCGATCCTGCTGTCCATCCTTGTTCTGAGTAACATCTACTCCCTGGAGGTGGTGCGGAGCAATGCACTGACCAGCTCGCGTAATACACTGGCCCTCTATCAGGCCAATATTCATAATAACTTCAACAATTTCTCCAAGGACCTCATTGAGGTGTTCGACCATAACGTGGATACTGCGGTGAATTCGGCGGGGATGGATGAGAACAGCCGGTATTTCAAGGTCCAGCAGCTCAAGAATAGCCTGCAGGCAAAAATAGCAGGCGATAATTCGAGCGACGGCATGTTCATCAGGCTCTCGGAGGAGCTGGTGCTGGAGCAGTTCAACCGCCGGATTCAATCGGAGGATAAGCTGGCTCTGGTGGATTTTATCAATATGCATAAATTCAGTACGGCTCCGGCAGAACATAGCGGGGAATGGAAGGTCTTCCAGATCCGCGGCGAGTCCTACTTGTTCAAATATATTACTTATTCAGGAGTCAGCTTCGGAACGCTGGTGAAAGCGGACACGCTGCTGGCTATGGTTGATAGGGGAGGCAATGATAAGAACCGTTATGTGCTGAGTGACTCGGAGGGAATGATTCTGGCAGCGAATAATATCTCTCTTAATGAAGGGGATACGACGCTTGAGAGCTTAAGCAGGCAGTATCAGCGGGATTACCTGATTGTATCTGAACCGATCGGCGAGTTCGGGCAGATGACTCAAATGGTTGCCAAGGGCAGTCTGTTCTCGGGCCTGAAGCTGATTCAGTGGGGGATCGCCCTGCTGGCGGTTCTCTCGGTCATCGTGGTGCCGCTGGTGCTGAGATTCCTGACGAGAGATGTGCTGAGGCCGATTCTGGAGCTGGTGAAGGCGGCGAAGGCGGTCGAGCAGGGGCAGCTGGAATACCAGATTCCGCAGAATACCCCGTATTCCCTGGAATTCCTGAAGCTGTTCCATGCGCTGGAGTCCATGGTCAGTGAGATCAAGGATCTGAAGATTCAGTCCTATGAAGAACAGATCGAAATCAGCCGTGCCGAGATCAAGTATCTGCAGATGCAGATCCGGCCCCATTTTTTCCTGAATGCGATCTCAACGATCACCAGCCTAACCTATCAGAATAAAAACGAGGAGATCCGCCGCCTGATCCACTGCCTCTCCGAGCATCTCCGGTATATGTTCAGAGGAGGGCTGATGGAAGTGACGATGGAGGAGGAGATCCGGCACACTGAGAATTATATCCGGATGCAGGAGATCCGTTATCCTGAGCAGATTTTTTTCATGATCGAGATGCAGGAGGAAGCGCGGCAGGTGCCGGTTCCCCAATTCATGATTCAGACCTTTGTGGAGAATACGTTCAAGCATGCTATGTTCGTTCAGGAGCTGCTGTCTATTTTCATCAGGGTGCGGATGGAGCTGCGGGACGATAGTCCATTTGTCAGTATTGTCATTGAAGATAACGGGGCGGGCTTCGCTTCTGAATGGCTGGATCAGCCGGAGCGCGAAGAGGCAGGGGAGGACGGAGGCAGAGTGGGCATTGCCAATATCCGCAAGACTCTCAGACTGCTCTACAAACGGGAAGATCTGCTCAAGCTGTCGAATATCGAGACTACAGGTGCGAGAGTTGAGCTATGGATTCCTGTGAAGCCACTCGAATGGGGCCAGCCCGGCTTAGAGGGAGGATAATATGCGTTGTATGCTGATTGACGATGATATTCCTACAATTGAAGCGTTGCGCGGTATTGTGAATTGGGAGGAATTCGGAATTACGGAAGTGCTAACCGCTCATAATATACAGGATGCGAAGCAACTCTTCGAGCACGGCGAGCCGGATCTGATGATTTGCGATATTGAAATGCCGCGCGGCTCGGGCATTGAGTTGATCAAGTGGGCCAGAGAGCGTCAATATGAGGGCGGATTCATCTTCCTGACCTGTCATGAGAGCTTCACCTTCGCCTCCCAGGCGATCTCATATGACGCAGACTCGTATCTGGTCAAGCCGCTGGACAAGCAGGAGCTGGAAGCAGCACTGCGCAAGTCTATGGATACGCTGAAGAACAAAATCATGTTAGGCGAATACAGCAAGCTGGGCCATGCGTGGCTGAAGAACCAGGATCTGATAGAACGCAGCTTCTGGAGCGATGTGCTGACGGCGACAATCTCTCCCCGGCCACAGCTGATCCAGAGTGAGGTGCAGAAGCGGGAGCTGTCCATCCCGGTGCATGCAGAATACAGGCTGCTGCTGGTAAGTGTTCCCCGCTCCCAGATTGAACGGGAATGGGATGAGAGCATCTTCCATTATGCCCTCTCGAACCTGGTCTCTGAAATTCTCAGCAGCCGGGTGGGCAGCGGCCGGATGATTGCCTATCAGGTCGATAAAGTATTCTACAATGCGATTATTGTGGAGAGTCCGGCGGATATGCAGGAGCTGGAGGTGAGCGCCGGAGAGATCATCCGGCTGTCCAGACAGTATCTGAAATGTACGGCTACCTGTTACTTCAGTGAGCCTGCGGCGATCTCCCGCCTGGCGCAGCTTAAGACGGAGCTGGAGCAGGCGGACGAGGCGAACATTATTTTCCGGGGGAAGCTGCATTTGCCGAATAAGCCCTTCCAGGTAGATCTGACCGAGCGCTTCACCCTGGATACGGAGCTGTTCACCCTGCTGTTTGTCCAGAAGGAGAAGGCGCAGATTGTGAACCGGCTCAAGAAAGAACTGGAGCTGCTGACGAGTCTGAACAAGCTGGATGCGGCAACGCTCCATTCGATACGAGAGGACCTGCTTCAGGTGGTCTATACGCTGCTCGCGCGGCACCACATTCAAGCCCACCGCCTCTTCGAGGGCGAGCTTAGCCAGCAATTAGCCCAGGATGCCGAGAGCAGCGTGTTCGACTTCATGAAATGGGCGCAGGCGCTGACGGATAAGACGCTGGATTCCATTAAGGAGGTGCTGCAGTCCGAAGGGGTGGTCGAGCGGGCCAAACGGTTCATTCAGGAGCACTATACCCAGGACCTCAGCCGGGAGGATGTTGCCGCAAGCGTATATCTGACCGCGGATTATCTGGCCAAGGTGTTCAAGCACGGGACCGGCCAGAGCGTGAAGGAGTACCTGAACGACTGCCGGATCAGAGCGGCGAAGCAGAGGCTGGTGGAGAGCACGGCGAGCATCGGGGAGATTGCCATGGATACCGGCTTCGATACCCTCTCCTATTTCTCCACTGTGTTCAAAAAATGGACAGGCGAAACCCCGGCAGCATACCGTTCCAAGCATAAGCACTAGGATCGGAAGAGACTCCGCGTGTCCCCGAGAGAAGCAGAGCCTCTTGCGATACATTTCGTTTCCTAACCATAAGTCAATAGAAACTGTACTACCTCGGTCTTCAGCGCTTCGTGAAATTGCACACGATCAAAGCCAGGCGGGTCCTGTGAGGGGGGAAAGGCAGGTGAAATCATCGCAGCCGGAAAAGGACTCAGGAAGGAAAAGTGTCCGGCATTCTCCACCGTCCGATAGTGAATCATCCGTGGTTCGGCAACACCATTCAAGATGATCTGTGCGTGAAATGGAGGGGTGTACGGGTCCCGCTCCGCGTCCAGCATGAGAATGGGGAGACGAACGCCGCTTAATGCCCCCTCATTCCGGAACCAGACGGACGCCGGGGCCAGTAAAATTAGGGACTGGATTCGCGAATCCAGAGGAACATTGATTTGCTGCAGCTTTCCGTTTGGGCTCTCATTAGGAAAGGAGGTTGGGATGCCGCCAGCTGCTGCCAGCGCGGTGTAGCCGCCCATGGAATGCCCGATGACCGAGAAGCTTCCCGGCCGGATAAGCCCCTTGAACCTCTCATCTTCAAAAAACCAGTCGGCGGCCATGCGAAGATGCCGGGGGCGATAGGTGAGGTTAGGGACCGTACCTTCCCAACTATTATCGTTCCGGTTATTATGCGGATGTTCGGGCAGGCCAACGATAAAGCCGCTGCGTGCCAAATGCCGGGCAAGCGACCCGTACACAAACGGCGAACCGCCTGTACCGTGTGACATGAGGACCAGCCGAAACTTCCCCTCCCTCGGCGCCGCGTCTCTGGCCACTTCCAACGGGTATTGCCCGAGACGGTCCGCCTGTTCCGGTACGTCTGTCGGATACATCACGATCATAGGATAGGTCTCCCTCAAAGAGTTATCTGTAATTTGTACCTCGCAGCATCCTGCGTATCCTTCATTCATATATGCTTCTGTGTTCATCTTAAATTCTTCCTCTCCTTGAGCGGTACGCTCCTAAGCTGGCGGGCTAACGGGAATATATATGTCCAATACCGAATCCTCGCTCGTCGGTCCCAGATACCGCTGGTCGTAACGTGCGAACTCCGGGGCATTCGTACGAACGCTGCCAGACTGGGGTAACCACGTCTCGTAAATGTATTGGAACGTATCGTTGAGCCTCGCTAATGTTCCCTTATGAGTAAAAACCGCATAAGTTGCCGCGGGCAGCAGCTTAGCGGCCATTCCCAAGGGAACTGTACTCTCCTCGCTGGCCGCCTCGACACAAGCGGTATAAGTAACCTCCCACTGCTCGCCCGTAAGTCCAATGACCGCATAAAACAGGTCTTCCGTATCCGGCTTGCGCGTAATCTCAAACACACGCTGCCTAAAGCTCCGCCATAGCATTCCGACCTCGTCCGAATTGACACCCGGTATCGACATGCCGACCAAATGCAGGTTGTCCAGGCAGACAAAAGCTGGCACGAGGGAAATACCGGTATGCAAATGTTGCAGTCCCACTTCATCCAAAGGAAGCTTCTCCATAGCCCGGAACAATGTGTCTTTCATGTCCCTTTGCTTGCGAAATTGTCCCGGCGAGATGGAGAACATTTTCCGAAAGGCCCGGGCGAAGGATTCCTGGGACTCGAATCGGTACTGGATGGCAATATCTATAATCTTTTGGCGGGTATGAAATAAGTCGTATGCCGCATGTGTCAATCTCCGCTTACGGATGTACTCTGAGACGGAGCATCGGGTCACTGACAGGAAGATCCTGTGAAAATGGTAAGGCGAATAGCCGGCAGCCTCCGAAACCTTGGCGTTTAAACTTTCATCGGTCAGATGATTCTCAATATAGGAAATAGCCTTGATTACTGAATCCTTATAGTTCACATGAATGCCTCCATAGAGATATTATCACTGTACGACAGCTGAAACGCCCGGTTATGATATTTTTTGCGGAATACAGCAGGGCGACTTGTATTACGTTTATTGTGAGTGATTTTGTTGAATAATTCCACAGGACGAACAGCAGCCCGTTTTTTCAAAAAAACAGCCCGTATTATTGAAAGCCTGCCGCCCTCCAGGACCGGTACAATGAGAGTGTAAATACAGAACAGGAGGCATGATGATAATGAAGAAAAAGGGGTTAGGTTCACTGCTGCTGTCCATGGTAATCTGCGGTTCACTGCTCTCCGCCTGCGGCGGCAATTCCAATACATCGTCCAAGAATTCCGTGGATACGGAAGCGAAGGCCAAGGTGGCTGAGATTGTATTCGCACTGCCCTCCTTCAACCGGATTCCCGATGATCTCAGCAAGGTGACCGAGGCCATCAATGCCATTACTACCGCGAAAATCGGGGTGAAGGTGGACTTCCGACTCTTCGGCCCGGCAGATTATGCCCAGAAGGTCAATCTCGCGCTCCAGAGCGGGGAGAAAATGGATGTCTTCACCACCCTCGGACAATTCTCCAACTATGTATCCAAGAGCCAGGTGGCTCCGCTCGAAGAGCAGCTTACCGAACACGGCAAAGAGCTGACAGCCATTCTGGACAAGGATTTCGGGCCGGATATTCTCAAAACCACCACGATGGACGGACATATCTACGGCATTCCTGTGAATAAAGGGATGGCGCTGCCGACCAATATCATCTACAACGCGGATATGCTCGCAGAGGCGGGCGTAGCAGCAGACTCCATCCAATCGATAGAGGATCTGCCTGCGGTGTTCGGCGCAGTGAAGCAGAAGCTGCCGGATGTAGTTCCGTTTGGCCCGATTAATGTGAATCCGACGGATACCGGACTTGTGAACTGGATGAAGGGTGCGAGCAAGGTGGATTACCTGACCGATACCACCGGAGTCGGTGTCGTGATCGGTGATAACGGGAAGGTCGTTAACTTCTACGAATCGGATGTCTTCAAGAACGGAATTCAGATGATGAGAGACTGGTTCGAGGCCGGGTATCTGCAGAAGGATACCGCAACCACTACGATTACAGCGATGGAGATGGTCTCCTCGGGGCGTGGCTTCTCCTTCCTGGGCGGCTACAGCGGCATGGAGGTTGGCAAGCAGCTGAGTGCACAGGTCGGCAAAAACATTGAGACCAAGCGCATCGCCCCGTTCTACTTCGATACAAGCGCCGTGAACTCGGTGACCTGGATGGTCTCCAGTACCTCGAAGGAGACGGAAGCCGCTGTGAAGTTCCTGAACCTGCTCTACACCGACAAAGAGCTGATCAACACCATTCTGTTCGGAATAGAAGGGGAGGATTACATCAAGGTAGATGAGCATCATGTGAAATTCCCGGAAGGCATGGACGCCAATACGGTGCCTTATACAGCCATGCTTAGCTCAGGGATTGTTGGCTCCGAGTCACTCCAGTATCAGATGGAGGGAATCAACTGGTCGGATGTTGAACTGAAGCTGAAGGAGAATAAGGATACCGAAAGATCGCCGTATTTCGGCTTTATCTTCGACCAGGGTCAAGTGAAGACGCAGATGAGTGCTGTGAACAACGTAGTGAATCAATTCCTGCCGGCACTGGTCAGCGGATCGGTAGATCCTGAGAGCATTATTGCGAAATTCAACAGTGCGCTGAAGGATGCGGGTGCACAGGACATTATAGACAGCAAGCAGCAACAACTGGATCAATGGCTTGCCGCGCAAAAACAATAATTTGAATAAGCCTGCTGAGGGTAGAGCTGCTAATGGAGGCTCTGCCCCCGGCAATGGAGGTGAATCCGGCATGACTGCCAAACCTAAATCCAAGCCACTCAAAAAAACACTTCCTTTATTAATTCTCGCGGGTCCGGGACTGCTGTATTTTCTCATTAACAGCTACTTCCCCATGTTCGGGGTGTTCATCGCGTTCAAGGATGTCAATTATGCCAAAGGCATCTTCGGCAGCGACTGGATCGGCTTCAAGAACTTCACCTTTCTGTTCCAGACCAGTGATGCCTGGATTATGACCCGCAACACCCTGCTGTACAATCTGACGTTTATCGCGCTGGGAACCGTAGTTTCAATCATCATTGCCATTCTGATGTCGGAGCTGCTGAACAAGCTGTACTCGAAGCTGTTCATGACCGGGCTGATTCTGCCGAACCTGATCTCGATGATCGTGCTTTCGCTGCTCGTCTTCGCCTTTCTGAACGCCGACAGCGGGTTCGTCAATCATTCGATTCTGCGGCCGCTGGGGATACCGGAGATCAACTGGTATTCGGAGGCGAAATATTGGCCGTACCTGCTGGTCCTCATTCAGATCTGGAAGACGGCAGGCTACGGCTCAATTGTCTATTTTGCCTCGATTGCCGGCATTGACAAGAGCATCTATGAGTCGGCCAAAATCGACGGTGCCGGGAAGCTCAAGCAGATCCGCATGATTACTCTGCCGCTGCTGAAGCCGACCATTATTGTGCTGGTGCTGATGTCGATGGGCCGGATTTTCAACTCTGACTTCGGCCTGTTCTATCAGGTTCCAATGAACTCTGGTGCGCTATACAGCACTACCCAGACGATTGATACGTATGTCTACCGCGCCTTGATGCAGCTCAATGATATTGGAATGTCGGCAGCCGCCGGTCTGTATCAGTCGCTGGTCGGCTTTGCCCTTGTGCTTACGGTCAATGCCATCGTCAAGAAGGTCAATCCAGAAAACGCTTTGTTCTAGGAGGAAATTCGGATGATCCAAACAAGAGGAGAACGAACGTTTACGGTGTTTTCTGCGGTCGTGATGATCCTGCTGACGGTTTTTGCTTTTTTGCCCTTCCTGCTGATTGTGATTGCTTCGTTCACCAACGAGACGACGCTGATCCGCAACGGGTACAGCTTTTTCCCGGAGCATCTAAGTCTAGACGCGTACCGGTATATTAAGTCCTCGGCGTACATTTTCATTAGAGCCTATGGCGTTTCCTTTCTAGTGACGATTCTTGGAACCGCGATTGGACTGCTGATAACAAGCATGCTTGCTTATCCGATGTCCCGGTCTGATTTCAAGTATCATAATACGCTGGCGTTTGTCGTCTTCTTCACCATCCTGTTCAGCGGGGGGATTGTGCCTTCATACATCATGTGGACCCAGTACTTCCATATCAAAAACACGCTGTGGGCGCTGATCCTGCCCAATCTGCTGGCGAACGGGTTCAACGTCCTGCTGGTCCGTAACTACTTCAAGAATAATGTGCCGCTGGAGATTATCGAAGCCGCTCAGATCGACGGTGCCTCGGAGCTGCGGACCTTCTTCCGCATCATGCTTCCGCTGTCCATGCCGGTCATGGCAACCGTCGGGATGTTTATGGGCCTGGCCTATTGGAATGACTGGATCAATGCGTTATATTTTGTATCTAAGCCGCAATTGTACGGTATTCAGAATCTGCTGATGCAGCTCATGAGCAACATCCAGTTCCTCAATTCCGGCCAAGCCGGGAATGTACTCGGAGCCGACACGGTATCGCTGCCAAGTACAGCGGTGCGGATGGCGATGGCGGTGCTGGGCATTGTGCCGGTGCTGTTCGTCCTGCCGTTCATGCAGAAGTACTTGACCCGCGGCGTGGTTATCGGAGCTGTCAAAGGCTAAATATGATAGGAGATGAGCGTATGAAAGTGCAAGAGGTCATTGACCGGATTCTGCTCGATTGCTGCGGGGGACGGAGGCTGGAGCAGACCTGTGATGTGCTGGCGAGCGGCAGTGAAGAGATGGAGGTCACAGGGATCGTCACTACGTTCATGGCTACAGTAGATGTCATCAAGGAAGCCATTGCGATTGGGGCCAACCTGATCATTACCCATGAGCCGACCTACTATACCGGCAATGATACGCTGGACTGGCTGCAGCAGGACCCGGTATATCTGGCGAAAAAAAAGCTGATCGAGGAGCACGGCCTTACGATCTGGCGCTTCCATGACCATATGCATCTGGCGGATACGGACCGGATCTATGACGGACTGCTGAAGGAGCTGGATTGGGCAGATAAGAAGCTGGACGACAAGGACGCCTGGGGATATCTGATCGAGGAGACTACCGTGGGTGAGCTGGCCGGCTTCCTGAAGCAGCGGCTGGGGATGAAGGTGATTCAGATCGTCGGCAACGCGGAAGCGCCCTGCTCCCGTATCGGCATCCTTGTCGGCGGCGGCAGTCTGGGCCTCGGCCGGGAGCAGATGCCGATGGAGCTGATGCAGGAGAAGGGTCTGGATGTGATGGTCTGCGGCGACATTACCGAGTGGACCTTATGTGCTTACATCAATGACGCCGCCATGCTGGGCATGAACAAGGCGATGATCGTGATCGGTCACGAGCGCTCCGAGGAATGGGGCATGAAGTATATGGCTGAGTGGCTGGCGCCGCTGGTGGACGGGGTTCCGGTTACATTCGTGGATGCGAGGGAGCCGTTTGTGTATTTGTGAGACATTGGCGGAGCTGAGTGAACGGGCCGTTGTTCCACGAGCGTTCCGTTCCTCTGGTCTGCTGCTTGTTGATGGACTGTAGGGCCCTTATTTCTCGATAAAAGCCCACTTTGCGCCGACTGCCGGACTGAGATGCACTTATCGGCCCACTAATTGATATTAATCGGTGGTATTACCACCAATAAGGGCCATGGAGTCCGTAACCTGCGTAAAAAGCGGCTTTTGGGCAGAATAAGCGCCTCTCAGTCCGCTGGGCAGATCCCGCAGAGTCAAATGCAAATGATGCTCGGCCTGGGCCTGTTATGCCGCAAGCCTGGCATAAATCAAGGCAGCCATCCCCCGCTATGGGAGGATGGCTGTCTTTTATACTACTGCAAGACGTAATTGCCCGTAGCTCTGTACTTACCTGCCTGGGCATCCCAGGTGAAGATCCCCTCGGCCAGGTCCCAGCCGCCACCCTCATCCTTGAAGTCCTTCCAATATTGATGCAGGCGTCCTTTCTTATCAATCTCGGCCCCCTGATCCCCCATGAATTGAAGCTTCTTGGTGAGGGTTCCATAGTTCAGACGGTAGACGGAGACCTGGGTATTCGAGGGCAGATAATCTACGGTAACCGCCAGCTGCTTCTCCGTGGGAGAGACGGCGAAAATCTGCATATCCGCTTCATCTTCTTCATACTCCACAAGCTTCTTATCAATTAGGACTACTACACCTTTGGAGTTCACCAGATACAAATTGCCCGACTCCGTGAGCAGGAAGCTCTCCGGCTTCTGATCGTTATTCAGGTCTGCGGTCTTCAGCATACGTACCGTTTCTCCCGGGAACTTCTGCTTCAGGAGTAGCTTGGCATCTGGCGCTTCAGCATAGGCGGAAGGGGCGGAAGCTATCAGCAGCAGGGAGGTAAGCAATACCGTAAGCCTGCCCATATCTATTTTCATCCGAGTTCTCCTCTCTTCCGGTTCTCCAGTAAATGATCTATCGCCGCCTGCTCGATGGGCAGCCCCTTGGTGTAACGCTCCATATAGAGAGCAAAGCCGTCCACATCAGTAGGGTCAGGTGCTACCTCCTGTCCTTCCATGTTACAGAACACCTTAGAGCTCAAGTAATCCGCCAGGCTCTCGTTCGGCTCCTTATGTATCATATAAGAGGCCAGAATGGCTATTCCCCATGCTCCGCCTTCACCAGCCGTAGACAAGACTGAGACCGGAACATTCAGTGCAGCGGCACAGATCCGCTGGCCGACCTGCGGGGTGCGGAACAATCCGCCGTGCGCTGAAATACGGTCAATCGTTACCCGTTCCTGCCCGGTCAGAATCTCCATTCCGAGTCTTAACGCAGCGAAAGCGCTATACAGATGAACTCTCATGAAGTTAGCCAGCGTGAAGCGGCTCTGCGGCGAACGGACGAACAGCGGACGCCCTTGGGCAAAGCCGGTGATATTCTCGCCTGAATAGTAGCCGTAGCTCAACAAGCCGCCGCCATCCGCATCCGCTTCCAGCGCCTGGCTCAGCAGGACGCTGAACAACTGGTTCATGTCGGGCTTCAGCCCCATGGCTTCATGAAATTCACGGAACAAGCCGATCCAGGCATTCAGATCGCTGGAGCAGTTGTTGGCAAGAACCATAGCAACCGGGCTGCCTTCCGGTGTATTCACGATATCAATCTCAGGGTGGACCGCACTTAGATTCTGCTCCAGCACAAACATAGCAAAGACCGACGTCCCTACGGAAATATTGCCAGTTCGTTTCCTAACACTACCTGTAGCCACCATACCTGTTCCGGCATCGCCCTCCGGCGGGCATAGCGGAATACCGGCCTGCAAACGGCCTGACGGGTCGATCAGCCGGGCACCTGCTTCACTGAGATTTCCTGCGTTCATACCGGCCGTATATACTGTAGGCAGGATATCTTGCAGCTTCCAAGGATAACCCCTGCCGGCAGTTAGAGTGGTGAACTGCTTCACCATATCTTCATTGTACTGCTTCGTTGCTTCATCGATGGGGAACATCCCGGAGGCATCCCCGATCCCGATAGCCCTGCGGCCCGTCAGCAGCAAGTGAACGTAACCCGATAGCGTCGTAAGATAATCTATTCTGGCCACATGCTCTTCACCGTTCAAAATAGCCTGATACAAGTGGGCGATACTCCAGCGCTCTGGAATTTTGAACTGGAATGTCCCGCTTAGCTCCGCAGCAGCAGCGCTTGTGGTAGCATTGCGCCAGGTACGGAATGGAACGAGCAGCTCTCCCGCCCGATCCAGCGCAATATAACCCTGCATCATGGCCGAGCAGCCGATGGAGCCGACGGTTTGCAGAGTGACGCCATAGGTCTGCTGAACCGCTTGCTGTAATTGCTGGTAGGCTGCTTGCAGACCTTGAACTACTTCCCTGAGATCGTAAGTCCAATAACCCTTAGTGAATTGATTCTCCCATTCATAGGTGCCGGAGGCGATCGTTTCAAAATGGTGATCGATCAGCACAGCCTTGATTCGCGTGGACCCGAACTCAATCCCGAGCGACGTTTCTCCCTGAACAATCGCCTGTTTGACGGAATGCGTCATGACAGCGTTCCCCCTCTAACTAAAATTGTCCAGAATATAACATATATAAGCGATAGAGTACAACCTCTCCACTCTTTTTTGAACCGGTTTTGCCCTAATCCGCTGTTGCAAATCTGCAATGCACCCCCCGTAACAAAAATATTTTATTTTTTTTGGCCGCGCTAAAATGTCTTGAAGTCTCATCTCCAACACTTTGTCTGATCCGCCGGGCAGGATATGTCATGGAACGCTTGATTTCATACCCAGCCAACCCGGCTGGAGAAAAAAAGTGTGGTTTTTTTGCGACTCGCAGGCCCCGCGGGAATACAGATGAAGCACTAAAGAAATTAACGAAAAGCAAAAAGAAGCGGAGGGGAAATTTGGAACTGGAGGAGCGGTAGCGTCCGCCTTTGTCACCGGATTTCAACCGCTATTAGCGGTAAAAATCAAGAAATCTGGTGACAACAGCGGCCGGAAGTCCAAATGTTCACCGCAGCGACGACCAAGCTTTGAGTTCAAACAAGCTAGTCGCAAAAAAACAACAGAAAAATACCTTGAATTCAAGGCTTTTTGGAGCTATTGACCGGTCCTTTTTTCTGTATTACGATGACCTTGAGAAAACTTTCACAAGTAAAACGAGACGCATAGAGCAGCAATTAGGAGACACACAAAAGGGCCATTATTTTTTTTAACAACTGTAGTGAAATAATTCACATAAAGAGGAGCAGATGAAATGACAAAAGTAATTTCAGCCGCCAAAGCAGCGGAACTCATCAAGGACGGAGACACGGTAGCGGCAAGCGGATTTGGATTATCCTGCTGGGCAGAAGAGATGGGGATCGCCATTGAAGAGCGCTTCGTACAGAACGGACACCCAAAGAATCTGACGGTGATGCACGCCAGTGCCGTCGGCAACCGCCGCGACAAGGGCATGAGCCACCTGGGCCATGAAGGCCTCATCAAACGCTGGATTGGCGGTATCGCGATCGCTTCCCCGGGATTGGCCAAGCTGATTGAAGAGGATAAATGCGAAGCCTACAACTTGCCTCAGGGTGTGATTACCCAGCTCTACCGCGAGATTGCCGCCAAGCGCCCGGGTGTGATTACCAAGGTGGGTATGGAGACCTTCGTCGATCCCCGCGTGGAGGGCGGCAAGATGTCCCCGTCTACCAAGGAGGACATTGTGAAGGTGATTGAACTTGAAGGTGAAGAGTGGCTGTTCTACAAGACCTTCCCGATTCAGATCGCCCTGATCCGTGGAACCGTAGCGGACGAGAACGGCAACCTGACGCTGGAAAAAGAAGGCCTGCACATGGAGGTTCTGCCGATCGCCCAGGCCGTCCGCAATTCCGGCGGTATAGTGATCGCCCAGGTAGAGACGGTGGCTAAGAACGGCACCTTGAATCCCAAGGATGTGAAGGTTCCGGGCATTCTGGTAGATTACCTCGTCGTGTCCACCCCAGAGAATCATTATCAGACCGAGAATACGCAGTATAATCCGGCGTTCTCCGGTCATGTCAAAGTGCCTGTGGATTCGATTGAAGTCTTGCCGCTGGATGAACGCAAAATCATCTCCCGCCGCACAGCCGTAGAGCTTCAGCCGAATACCATCCTGAATCTCGGAGTCGGCATCCCGGTGAATGTAGCGAACATTGCTGCTGAAGAGGGCGTGGACGACCAGCTGATTCTGACCACAGAGGCAGGCTCGATCGGCGGGGTTCCCGCAGGGCTGAAGGACTTCGGTCATGCGTACAACTCCGAGGCGATTGTAGATCATGATGCCCAGTTTGACTTCTATGACGGCGGTGGTATTGACCTCTCTGTGCTTGGCCTGGCGCAGACCGACGAATACGGGAACGTAAATGTCAGCAAATTCGGTACACGCGTAGCGGGCTGCGGCGGATTCATCAATATCTCTCAGGCGGCGAAAAAGCTGGTGTTCGCGGGTACTTTTACAGCGGGCGGGCTGCAGATTAAGGTAGAGAACGGCAAGCTGCACATCATTCAAGAGGGCAAAGCCAAGAAATTCATCTCAAAGGTACAGCAGATCACCTTCAGCGGATCCTATGCCGCCAAGGTAAAGCAGCCGGTTGTGTATGTTACGGAACGCGCCGTCTTTGAACTGCTGAACGGTAAAATGACCTTAACCGAAATCGCGCCAGGCATCGACCTGCAGACAGAGATTCTGGATCAGATGGACTTCAAGCCCGTCATTTCACCGGACCTGAAGGAAATGGACGCGGCTATGTTCCAAGAGAACTGGGGCATGCTGAAGTCGATTATCGCCGATAAGAACCGGGTGCTGCAGGAAGTGTAGTTAATGTAAATACCGTAAGCTGAACTTATAAACCAACTAAAAGAGGGATGATACCATGAACGTACAGTTGAACCGCTGGAGGATCTTGATTGCATCAACGATCATTAATATCTGTGTAGGCGCCATTTATGCTTTCAGTATTTTCGCACTGCCATTAACGAAGGTTTTCAGCGTGAGCATGCCGGATATTATGATTGCTTTTACCATTAATGCAGCGATTTCCCCGATTCCGATGATCCTAGGCGGTAAGCTGGTGGATAAAGGGGGAGCCAAGAAGGCAGTCTTTATCGGCGGTGCGATGTTCGGGATTGGGTTCATTCTCTCGGGCCTGGCTACTGCACCTTGGATGCTGTATATCACCTATGGTGTCATTACCGGGATTGGCCAGGGAATTGTGTATTCCTCGACCATTGGCAACAGCGTGAAGCTCTTTCCGGATAAAAGAGGTCTAGCAGCGGGGATCGTTACCGCCGGATATGGCGGCGGCACCATCGCTATCGCTCCTATCGCTAATGCGCTGATCACCAGCAATGGTGTACAGTCTGCCTTAATTACACTCGGTGTTGCATTCCTGGTGATTATTCTAGGGCTTGGCTTGCTCGTCAAACCTGCCCCGGCCGGTTATGCTCCTGAAGGATGGACCCCTCCGGTAACCGGAGCCGCCAAGGCGGGAGTGAATGTACCATGGAACGAGATGATCAAGAAGCCGCTATTCTATGTGATTGCCTGCCTGTTCCTGATCGGTGCCCTGTCTGGTATGATGGTAACCGCGAATGCATCGGTAATCGGTCAAAAAATGTTCGGCTTAACCGCAGCCGCCGCAGCGCTCTACGTCAGCTTGTACTCACTGAGCAACTGCCTGGGCCGGGTGTTCTGGGGCGCAGTGTCCGATAGAATCGGCCGGGTGAACTGCCTGCTGATGATTTATCTCGTCATTTCGGCTATGATGCTCACAATTGCTCTAACGACTTCCGTGGCCGGATTCGCTGTCGCGATTGCCGGGATCGGCTTATGCTTCGGCGGAACAATGGGCATCTTCCCGTCCATTGTCGGTGAGAAATTCGGAATGAAATATTACGGTGTGAACTACGGGGTCACCTTCATCGGCTACTCGGGAGCCGCATTCTTCGGACCGAGAATTGCCGGCAGTGTAGCGGCAGCCAATGACGGCAACTTCACGAATGCCTTTTACATCGCGCTGGTCATCTCCCTGGTCGGCTTCGCCTTAACCTTCGTCTACAAAGCTATGGAGAAGCAGAAGCCCGAGCCGGAAGTGGCTAAGGCGGCTTAAGGAAGTCCGGAAGTTCAAATAAACAACATTAATTAATATATGGAGGTCATTATAATGTCGATTACACAACTGTTAGGAATTAAATATCCGATTTTCCAGGGCGGTATGGCTCAGATTGCTGTGTCTCCACTGGTAGGTGCTGTGTCCAACGCGGGCGGGCTGGGCATTATCGGCTCCGGCGGATTCACCGCCGACCGGCTCCGTGACGAGATCCGCAAGGCCAAAGCAAGCACTGACAAGCCTTTTGCCGTCAACCTGATGCTGATGATGAACAATATCCCTGAGCTGATCCAGGTTATTATTGAAGAAGGCGTGAAGATCGTAACTACAGGCGCAGGCACACCAGCTCCTTATATGCCGATTCTGAAGGAACATGGTATTATCGTGATTCCGGTAGTCCCTTCCGTCAAAATCGCCAAAAAGATGGAAGCACTCGGAGTTGACGCCATTGTTGCTGAAGGTACTGAAGCAGGCGGACATGTAGGTGAAACTACGACGATGGCCCTACTGCCGCAAGTCGCCAGCGCGGTATCGATTCCGGTAATTGGCGCCGGCGGGATCGCCGATGGACGCGGGATTGCCGCTGCTTTTGCACTCGGAGCCCAAGGTGTTCAGGTTGGAACCCGGTTCCTCGCGACCGTGGAATGCCCGACACATGAGAACTTCAAGCTGGCAGTCATCAACGCCGATGATACCAGCACAACCGTAACTGGCCGCAGCCTCGGCGGTCCGGTAAGAAGCATCAAGAACAGCATGATTGCCGAATTCCTCAGAATGGAGAATGAGAAGGCATCGCGTGAGGAGCTGGAGAGCTTAAGCCTGGGCTCGCTGCGCAGAGCCGTATTTGAAGGGGATACCGATACCGGCTCCGTGATGGCCGGACAGATCTGCGGGATGGTTAACAAAATTACCACCGTGGAAGAGATGATCACCACCATGTTCGCTGAGGCGCAGGAAGTCATGGACAAGATGGGCAAAGTAACCTTTGAAGCTGTAGCACATGCCTAATTAAGGTTTTGCTAACCATTAGCCAAATGGTATCATTTATATAATGATGCGGTTTGGCTTTTTGTCTAGGTGGAATGTAAGCGTTAATCTCATGGGTTAGGACTGATGAAGGTGACCAAAAAAAATAAAAATACAGGTAAACCCGCTTTCGAAGAACTCGTGGAAGAATATCCGTCTACGTTATTTGTTACCGATCAGAACGGGAATATCTTAATCTCCAATGAATTTACTGCTCTAACCATCGGCATCCATCTGGAGGAGCTGCTCAAGGCGAACGTCCAGGATCTGGTGAAGGCGGGTTATTACAACAATTCCATCACAATGGAGGCGATTGCGACCAAGCAGAAGGTCTCCAGGACCGTCAATACCTCCAGAGGCTTCCATGTGTTCTCGTCGGCCATTCCCATTCTGGACAAGGACGGGGAGGTACAACTGGTCGTCACCACCTCCAATGAATTCAGCCAGGAGCATAACTATTATGAAGCGAATGTGCCTGTGGCCCAGCAGATCCATAAGCAGCTAGGCGGTACGGCGGCGGAGAAGAAGAAAGGCATCGTGGCCGAGAGTCTGGCGATGAAGCAGATTATCAAGGTCTGCAACCAGATTGCCTCTTACGACAGCAAGGTGCTAATCTACGGCGAATCCGGCACGGGCAAAGAGGTGATCGCCAAGTACATTCATATGAAGAGCGAGAAGTGGAAGGGGCCGTTCATTCCGATTAACTGCGCTGCAATTGCTCCGGCTCTTTTTGAATACGAATTGTTCGGGTACGAGAAGGGCGTGCTTGAGGGGCAGACGGAGGTCAAGGCCGGTATGATCGAAATTGCGAGCGGCGGAGTGCTGTTCCTGGATGAGATTGCAGATCTGCCGATGGAGATGCAGGCCAAATTATTGCGGGTGCTTGAGAATAATGAAGTGAGACGCGTGGGCGGCATTACCAATATTGCGGTCCATTGCCGCGTGATTGCAGCTACCAACCGGGATCTCTGGAGCCTGGTCAAAAAAGGGCTGTTCCGCGAAGATCTGTATTACCGGATTAATGTGATTCCGATTCATATTCCGCCGCTGCGCAACCGGAAGCTGGACCTGGTAGGGTTAATCTCCAGCTTCATCACCAGCTTCAATGAGATGTACGGCAAGAAATATGTGCTGAGTGCCGAAGAATTCGATAAGATGCTGAACCAGCCCTGGCATGGGAATGTTAGAGAATTAAGGAATTACATCGAGCGGCTGGTGGTGACCGAGCATGTGGGCCAGAGCATACAGGAAGAGGAGCAGATTGGCGACTGGTTCTCTCTCGACCACTTCATTGAGAAGAATAAGCATCAGCTCGCAAGTCTGAAGGATTTCACTGCTGTCGCGGAGGGCCATTATATCAAAAAAGTGCTGCAGGATTGTGCCGGGAACGGGACGGAGGCGGCCAAGCGCCTAAACGTTGACCGGTCGGTAATCTACAGAAAGCTGAAGAAGATGGAAGAGGTGCTGCGATTTAAATGAACCTATTTCCAGGATAAGACGTATTATCACTGTGCGTGTTATTCTATGGAAATGGAGTGAATTGAATGAAATTATCATTGTTGCGCCGCCGCTCTGCCTTTTGGACGAGGACCATGCTTTCGGCTGCACTGGTTCTGACACTTACGGCTCCGGCTGTTCAGGCCGCCGCCGTTCCCCCTGCTTCTACCGCTCCGGCAGCTGCCACTGCAGCGGCCAAGCCGCTGACAACAGAGAATGCTGCGGCCTTCCTCAAGCAATTCTTCAGTTCGGATGCGGTGAAAGCGCAGCTATCCGGTGCGGTTGTGGTAATGGTGAAGGATGGCAAGACGGTTATCGAAGAAGGCTTCGGATTTGCGGATAAGGCTGCCAAAAGTAAGGTAGACCCTGACAAAACCGTCTTCCGTCTGGCCTCGGTATCCAAAACCTTCACTGCGACTGCCGCCATGCAGCTCGTTGAGCAAGGCAAGCTGGATTTGAAAGCGGATTTCCAGACTTATACCGGTCCGATGGCCTTCGACAACCCCTTCGGGGTTCCGGTAACTGTGGGGGATCTGCTGAGCCACACCACCGGCTTCCGTATCCAGGACCCGCTGCCGGAGGATATCAACCAGGATTTCACCACCAAGGTGTCGATTGAGGATTATGTGGTGAAGCATATGCCGCCGGTGGTGCGTGAGCCGGGTACTTCCTACATGTATGACAACTTCGCTTCACTGCTGCTCGGTCTGGTAGTGGAGAAGGCAAGCGGCATGCCTTACGAGGATTATATGCAGCAGCATGTCTTCGCCCCGCTGAAGATGGGTTCAAGCGGCTTCCTGCTGGAAGGCAAGCTGAAGGACAATCTTGCTACAGCCTATGACGCCACGGGCAAAGAGGTTGATCTCTACAACGTGACGCCAACCGTGATGCCGCATGGCGGCATGTTGTCCACCGGCGATGATGTTGCCAAGTTCATGACGGCTTTTCTGAACGGGGGAGCGGTTGACAATAACCGCATTCTGAAGGCGGACACTGTACAATCGATGGAGGAATACCGTTCTGCTATCCATCCCTTGCTGCCGAATACTACCTATGGTTTCGAGGCGCCTATACAGCTTCCCGGAGCCGGCAGCAGCCCCAAGATTATCACCAAGGCCGGTGATTTGATTGGATTCAGCTCTTATATGTTTCTTATTCCCGAGCAGAATACCGGGGTGTTCATTGGTTATAATCAGCAAAGTACACTGCGTGAGCTGTTCTACCCGGCCTTTATCCAGACATTCTTCCCGCAATATGCCGCACCGGTGAAGCTGGATGCTTACAAGCCGATGAGCGCTGATACACTGAAGGCATTTACCGGCTACTATGCGGATCTCCGTATCAAGAGTCTGGTGTCTACAGTGTCTGTGCAGAATGGTGCGCTAACGATTAATGATGCTTTCCTGGGTTCCCGCAAGCTGATCCAGATAGATGATAATCTGTTCAAGGATGAGCTGACCGGCAAATTAACGGGCTTCGCCATGAAAGCAGACGGACAAAGCGCGTATATGAAGGAGCCTTACCTCAATCCGTTCAGTTATGCCCAGAAGGGGCCGGACGGCGTTGGTTATGCCGACGTTCCCGCGAGCCATCCTTATGCCACTCCGGTGCAGATGCTCCAGTCGCTGGGGTATCTGACGAATGATGCCACGCTGAGCTTTCAGCCTGAGGCAGGCGTTACGCGCGCCCAGTATGTGCGACTGATGATGGAGAGCAGCGGGCTCAAAGGAAGCACTACTGAGAAGCTGGCCTTCCCGGATCTGCAGGGCCATCCCGATGCCGCTTACATTCAGCAGGCTGTTGAGATTGGAATGATTGAAGGAACGGCCAGCGGAGAGTTCCAGCCGGACCGGGTCATCTCCCGCCAGGAGGCCGCGGTTATGATATGGAGAGCATACAATAAGCAATACCCGGATAAGCTGTTCGAGAAGGTGAAGCTGTCCGGCACTACGGACAAATGGGCCGTTCCGGCCGTGAAGATGGCCGTGGCCCTGGGCCTGTACGGACCAGACTTCAAGCCGGATGCCAAGGGCGCTATGGATTACAAGTCCAGAGCCGCGCTGAGCAAGAAGGAGAACGCAGCGATCTTGTATGCGTTGTTCACGAACCCGATCGATCAGATCGTCGCCGGACTGAAGGAGAAGCCTGCGGAAGCGGGCAAATAATCGCTGCGGATAGCAGCAGGCTACAGCATTAGTAGGCTGGAATCTTGGGATGAAGCTTAACTGCGGGAAGCTTGCATATTAATGGGACCGGCTAATGGGCCGGTCCTGTTTCGTTGTTAAAGAGATTGTAATATCCACGAATCCCTCTGATCCTGCGGAAGTCGGCGCAGAAGTGCACTTGAATCGGCTGAAAGTGGGCGGCGAGCGGAAATGAGGAGCAAAAGTGCACCCAAAATAGCCCCGGCCCTATCTTCTCAGACAAGGCCGGGGCCATCAGTTCATTCCAGGTTACCTAGTGTTGTGCCGATTAGGCCCCCAGACTTTGCAGCCACTCCAACAGTTCAGCGGCGTTGCTGCGCAGAGCGGCGTCCAGGGGAGTGAGGCCATCCCATGCTGAGCGCCAGGTCAGATCGGCTCCCCGGGCGAGCAGGTATTCGGCAGCGGCGCGCTGCCCGCCGTGGCAGGCACACCAGAAAGCAACGGTTACCTCGTCCGGTGCTGAAGCAGCACTAGCTCCCCAGGGATAACGCCGGGAGAGCAACTCACCGGCGAAATGGGCCTCCATCAGGCCAAGCAGCCCCAGTGCAGCCGCATGCCATAGCGCTGGCATAGCCCCGCGCTCTACCAGCCGGTGCGCTGCCTTCCACTGGGAGAACGCCACCGCATCGTCCAGCGGTGTGCCGCCCGCGATGACTGCGCCGGAGGCCTCGATGTCGGCCCCGGCATCAAGCAGGAGGTCGAGCACCTCGATGTCATCGCAGCTTGCCGCCCAGTGCAGCGGCGTCTCGCGGTGCGCCCCGCTGAACTGCGCATTCACTTCAGCGCCTGCCTCAATCAGCGCGGTAACCACCGCTGCATTGTTGGGATAATGCCCCGGCCAGTCGGTAGCAATATGCAGGAGCGTGCGGGACATCCCGCGATCAGTGCCGCCGCCAGTGTTCTCACTGTTTGCCCCAGCGTCTCCGCTATTAGCATTGTCAGGATCCACGCTGCTGGTTCCTGCATCGCTAGTCTCCCCGCTGCCGGTCCCTTCATTACTTGCACGTCCCTCTTCAGTCCCGGCAATTCGGGCTGTAGCCAGCCCCGGGTTTCCGGCAAGTAATTGAGTCAACCCCGGCACATCGCCTGTACGAATTGCCTGCACAACAGACTTCGCCAGCGGATCATCAACAGTCAGCCACATGATATCTTCATCGCCCATCGTAGAACTCCCTCCATTCATCCGCTGTCGTCCCAATCTCCGACATCCTGCCAGCAGTCTGCGGGTTCATAGCTGCGACAGCCCTGATGTTACAGCGGTGCACTCTGGTAATTATGCTATCAGACTGTACCGCTGTGCATGACAGTAGTATACCCGTTCTCTATTCTGCCTTCAAACTCGCATATTTTCTCCCGCTGAAGCGTGGGATATCCTTATGGCTCTTCGCTAAATCTGTACTCATCGCTAATCCTACAGCTCTCCGCTAATTCCGCGGAACCCCGCAACTCCTACTGTCCTTCACTAATCTCAGGACCACTCTGCACCCCGGTGCTTACTGCATCGGTGAAGGTGTCGGTGGTGTGGAAATAGTAGGAATGCTGGCCCGGGGGCAGCTTGGTGGTATATTGGTAGATTCGGCCGTCCACATAATTATTGTCATTCGGATTGGCAGGCTGCATGGTGCGGACGACGCCATCCAGAATCAGCTCCATAGCGAACGGTGCCTGATTGTCCGCATCCTTATAAGTTACAGTGAAGGTATAATCCGTCTGTGTGGTGCCGGTAGTGTGATTTACACCGCCTGCGGTCAGAGTGGGTGCGCTTCCGCTGATTTTGTTGGTCGCTTTAATCTCGTCAACCAGCATTTGGCCTGGAGTGACGGTGTTTTGTTTCAGCCAGATGGACATCTTGAGCGTCCGTTTATCGATGGCAGGCGTTAGGGCATTGAGATTGAATTGCAGGTCTGTCCAGTCGGACGGAACCTCGATCCATCCTCCAGTCAGGTTGTACGTTCGTTTGCCGTCATTAAGTTCAATCCGGGTCCTGAGATCAGGCGAGGCCGGATTCTTCAGGCTGATATTCAGATATTGATAGCCGCTGAGATCGACGACATCGTTCCACGGCTGAAACTTGGCCGCTGAATTTACGCTTGCCGGTGTCTGGGCGAATTGTCCGGCCGTGCGCCCGTCTGCGGTAAGCTTGGTGAATGTTCCCGTGCCGCCGTTCTGATTATACCAGTTGACCCAGGTAGTATTGGCCGCCGAACCTCCCCAGAAGCCGCCGCCTCCGAAATCATCATAGATTAGCGGAGTCGAAGGGTCCGGGAGAGCCGGGGCCACGGTGTAATGCGTGGAGCTGTAGGTGTACCCGCCGGAAGGATCTTTGGCGCGGACATCGACTCTTTTATTCGTGTAAGGCAAGGATTGGCTCTCATCAATGACCGCAGCGTAGACCGCGCCACTCACTGTGGAATACACGTTACCGGAGACCGTCATCGGCTGATAGGGCAAGCCGGTAGCCGCATATTCGACCTGACTCAGCTCCTCCCCCGCACGCGCGAATACCGTTACATTGCCCCGCACCCATTCCCCAATCACAGGCGAGAGGATCGGCAAGGCGGGCGGCACCGCTGCGGCATCGGCACCTGTTCCCGGAGTAGCGCTCAAGCCCATAACGGTATAGAGCAATCCGGCTTGAATGCTAATACTGAACTCGTTGTACCGCCACTGGTTGGTATCATCCAGATAGAGCGAACGGTCCTGATACCACGGACTTACGCTGCTCTTGTTCTTGGGGTCCTTCATATTGGGTCCACTGACCATGGCTCCCGGAAGGATAATGCCGGTGTCCCCCGGCGTATTGGATTCCTCATTGTATCGGGTATGCGGGAACATCACATGATGGGTGCCGATGCCGGAGACCCAGCTGATATTCCACGGATTCTCTCCGAACACCCAGTACATCCCCTTCAGCACCCCTTGCAGCGCTGCCGGATCACCGAATAATTCATAGTACCGCAGCAGATCGCCCAGGTAAGAGGCATGGGGCTCGTTCACCCCGAAATTCTTGAACTGGTTCAGCACCCCGTACGGGGTATCATCGGCCATGGAGAGGAAGTAATCCGCTTGCCCCTTCAGCAGGCTATGAATATGAGATTGTGTGGCGGCATCGGCAACTGGATAGAACTCAGCCATGGACATCGGACTCATATCCCAGTAGTTAGTGGAGGAGATGTCGCCCAGGGTCAGTGCGCTAATTGTAGCGGTGGCAGCATTCTTGTATTTGGCTTCGCCGGTCAGCAGGTAGAGCTCAACATCCGCCAGCAGCTTGGAATTGGGAATTCCGCCCCTCGTGGAATAAGAGCCGATTGGACCGTCAGGATGGGCAACCACATATTCATAAAAGGTGACCGCAGCACTCTCGCATTGATTGGCGAAATCCGTAAGCTCCGCGATCTGCGCGGACGGGACATCCCCTTCGTCAATCGCTGTACGGATCGCGCGTGCGGTGGCGGCGAGTGTGCCTGCTGACTTGGCCGAGCCGCCGACACTCAGATCCGTCAGCTTGCGGTCATCGGCGGTGCCGGAGACATTGTCGGTGGATTTCTCCGGATGGACGAATGAGGCGTTGTTGCGGAGATTGTACATCTCCCCGCCGAGCTGATCCGCGAACTTAATCAGGTATTCGCTGCCGAAGACGGCTTCGTCCACCAGGTCGGGAATCCCGTTGCTGTCATTATCGTACTTTACGCTGTCATGGTCAGCATAACGGATGTAGGCCAGGGCAATCTCCGCGCCGACCCACTGGTTGCCGCCGTATTTGCCGTAATCTCCGGCGTCATACCAGCTGCCGGTCAGATCATAATGGGTCAGGCCGTCCGCAGATTGCGCATCATCCAGATGGCCTGCCCCGTGGTAGAGCTTGGCTGAAGGCGCTACACTGCTGTACCCCGCAGGATAAGCATCGCTGGTCGCGACCGAGGCGCGTAGCAGCCGGTAGAAGGCGGTCATTTCATCCTTATATTGATCCCACAGATTCGGAGCAATCTCAAAAGCGTAAGAATACACCTGATTACTCCGCACTCTATAGTTGTTCCCGGAATCTGTGAGCGGGGTGAAGCCGATCGAGTAGACATGCTTGTTCCAATGCAGACCCTCATAGGTCATCGTGCCTGAGTAGACTACGTTAGTTCCGTCGACTATTTCATAAGTGGCATCTGTGACCGTGGTGTCCGAGATGAATTTCGCGTTCTTGATATCACCTGCGCTATATCCGGCCTGACTCACAGCAATATCAATTACGGAGGAGGCCTGGACAACACTCAGCGCCTGGACACTGGTAGCGACTTCATCGGAGGTTGTATCGGTGGTGCGAAAATAGTAGGTATGAGCGCCTGCCGGCAGCTTCGTTAGGAAGCTGTATTTTTTGCCGTCCGTATAGGTTACATCTGCTGGGTCGGATTCACGCATTACATAGGCGGTATCATCGATAATGACCTGAACAGCGAAGGGGGCTTCATTATCTGCATCGGTATAGATGGCTTCAAAGGTAAAATCCGTATTCTGGTTGTAGCTGCCGTCCGTATTGGCTGTCATCCCTGCCGGGCTTAACTGGGGAGCAGTTCCGCTGGACGCCGTGGTGAACATGATGTCATCCACCCACATTTCCCCGTACGTGCCGCCCGCCTGTCTGAGCCAGAGCTCCAGCTTAACCTTCTTCTTCTGAATCTTGGGCGATAAGGCATCCAGATCGAACTGCAGATCGGTCCAGGCAGCCGTGGCGGGAACATAACCCCCGGTCAGATTGTAATTGGTGATGCCATCGCTGATCACGACACGAATGAGGGACTGGGCATACCCTGCATTGTTCAGCGACAGATTCATATAACGGTAGCCTGAGAGGTCGAAGGTCTCGTTCATTGGCTGAAACTTGGCCCAGGAGGAGGAGGAGCTTGGGGTTTGTGTGAATTTTCCAATGGTGCGGGTGCCTTGGGTGGTCTTGGTGAAGGTTCCGCTGCCGCCGCTCTGATTGAACCAGTTGGTCCAGTTCTGCTTGAAGACGCCTCCGCCGGCGAAATTATCATACAAGAGAGGGTGAGAGGGACCCGGCAAGGGGGTCACAGCAGCGGCGGCAGGCCGTGGGGACAGAGCAACACTGCATAGAATTAACAACAGACTGAGGCTTACAGATACGAACTTGTTGAATCTCTGGGAGAATGGACTTCGGATGAACATCGTAGAACCTCCTCATAATGGAATATCGTTAACCCGGCTCTCCTTTCCTTTATATGAAAACGCTTGCAAAAGTAGCATAAAAGAGTTACTATCACTAATCCATGATGAATTACAGGAAATATGTGATCTATACTAGGGGTGTAGAGGGGCTATATCTATGAAACGGGGGACGAATAGAAGCTGGCGGCACAACATGCGGAAATAGATCACAGAAAAGCGGAAATAGATCATCTACGCTTATTTATTGCAAGTGTACTGTGGTACACAGAAGAACCTGAAGCTGCCTGGCGATGAATTGGCAATCGAAAGAGGGGGACATCATGTATAAAATTCTCGTTGTGGATGATGAGCCGAGAGTGAGTGCAGGGATCCGAAACTTCCTGCTGACTTCGGAGTTGAACATCACGGAGGTGGAGACGGCCATCAATGGCTTTGAAGCGATTGACTACTTGCGGATGGACCATTTCGATCTGGTGCTGACCGATATCCAGATGGGCCGGATGAGTGGAATTGAATTAATGGAGAATATCTATATGGAGCAGTGGAATGTTCCGGTGATTGTCATTTCGGCCCATGAGAAGTTTGATTTCGCCAAAAAATCGCTCCGGCTGGGAGCCAAGGATTATCTGGTGAAGCCGGTGGAGCGGACGGAACTCCTGCGGGTAGTCCGCAAAGCATTAACCCAGAAGGAGCTTCCGGGGAAAAGCGCGCAGGGGGAGCACAAGCACATCCAGGAGCATTCCCGGCGCGAGGAGTGGCTGATGGAGCTGGTCACCGAGCGGAATCTGTCGCAGCAGGATATTGAAGAGATCACCGGTGAAATGGGCGGCCTGCTGCAAGGACCCTATTTCGGAGTGATCTCCATCCGTATAGATTACAGCCAGGCCGGATTCAGCCGCCAGCAGGTTACGCTGCATGACCGCAAGCTGCTGAAATATGCGGCTCTCAATATTATGAACGAAACGTTAGCCGAATGGGATGGCATCACCTTCAACGGCTTCGGCCATTCTATCATCAGTATCATCCAGTTGTCCGCTGAAGATATGGGTGACCCCCAGGTTAGAGTGCACTCGCAGATCCAGATGATCGGGCAGATGATCGCCATGAACCTGAAGCAGCATTTGAATGCGGAGGCGATCATCGGACTCAGCACACTTGGCGGGGGTGTCTCTACGCTTCCGGGACTGCTGGAAGAAGCGGATACGGCTGCCGGGCGGAGCAGCATTCATCCCGGGCAAAAGGTGTTCTATTATGGCGATATCGCCATGCAGGAGCATCTCAGCAGAGGGCAGCAGCCGCCGGATTCCGCGCAACAGCCGCCGCCGCAGGACCCGACCGGGGATCCGAGTGTAATCTCACGGATTACAAGCTACATCCAGAACCATTACCGGAATCCGGCGCTGAAGATCCAGGATATTTCCGAGGAGGTGCATTTCAGCGCCGCCCATCTGGGTTACATTTTCAAGCGTGATATGAAAACCAACCTCTGGGACTATGTGACTGCACTGCGAATGGAGGAGGCCAAGCGCCTTATGATTGCCACGGACAAGAAGCGGTATGAAATCGCCTATGCGGTAGGGTATGAATCGCCGGAGCACTTCAGCCGGATGTTCAAGCGGGTGCTGGGCCTCACTCCGGCAGAATTCCGCAAACAGGCCAGAGGAGGGGACCGGGCTGAAGCTGAAACTTAAACTCAAGCTCAAACATAAAGTCATCCTTGCCTTCCTGCTCTGCATTGTGCTCCCGTTCCTGGTGGTGGGCTGGATTTCAGCGTATGTGGCGCTTCACACGATCAAGGAAGAGGTCGGCAGTACAACCCTGCAACTGGTGAAGCAGAATCATGTCACGCTGGACAAAACGATATCGGCGATCAATGACCGGACGATCACGCTGCTGGATAATCATTTTTTCAGCAATCCGGCAGGGTACAGCTTCTGGACGGGAATTGATACCCTGAATGAAATCCAGCAGGCCGACAACATTCTGGAGAGCTGGTCTACCGGCGGCACGGAATATGCGATATATATGAAGAACATTGAGCGCAGGGATACGCCGTTCGATCTGTCTCACAAGACCAAAGGGTTCAAATATCTGGACCAGGTGAACAGCGGATTGCCGGACGTGATGGTCAAGCAGATGGATGTCAGCGGGGCAGGGGCGCTGCGCGTCATTCCTTCAGCGACGGGCGAGCGGACGGTCTCCTTCATGCGCAGTATTCTGAACCCCCGGAATTATAACGAGGTGATCGGGCTGCTGGTCGTCCATAAGGTTGAGGTGATGCTGACCCGGGATATGGTCTCGGTGGAGCTGCCTGCTGCGGCCGGCGCCTTCTTATTCAATGATAACGGGGAGCTGCTGATGTCCACCGGGTCAGGCAGCATTTCTGCGGCCGAGATCGGCAAGAGCACCGAACCGGACGCCGCTTACGGCTATACCTTCGCCCAGGAAGGCGGGGAGGAGTGGCTCTATGCGTATTCGGACAGCTCCAGATTCCACACCCGGTTACTGTACAAAATCCCGCTGGCATCCATTACCGGCAAGCAAGTCTGGTTTCAAAAGCTGCTGGTGCTCATCTCCTTTGTTTTTCTGGCTTTTGTCCTGATGTTTGTTCTCTATCTGGTAAGACTTGTCGTCAAGCCGGTCGTGAAGCTCGTCTCTGTGATGAAAATTTATGAGCCCGGCATCAAGCTGCCATTATCCGAGGAGCCGCTCCGGCATGATGAATTCGGCATTCTGCAGGGATCATTCGTGAAAATGACCCGCAGGCTGGATCATTCGATTGAAGAAAATTACGGGATGAAGCTGAAGCAGAAGGAATATGAGCTGCTGATGCTCCAATCCCAGATTACCCCCCATTATCTGTACAATACCCTGGACTCGATTTACTGGTATGCGCTGGATAGCGGAAACGGCGAGGTGGGAGAGATGGTCAGGGACTTGTCCATGCTGCTGCGCATCGGACTTAGCCGGGGCCGGACCATGATTACGGCCGGGGAAGAACTGGAGCATGCCCAGGCGTACACCCGGCTGCAAACCAAACGTTATCCGGGTACCTTTGAGGTCTGTTGGCAGATTGATGATACCTTGAGGGACTATGAGACGCCCAAGGTCATTATCCAGCCGCTGATCGAGAATGCCATTCTTCACGGCGTACGCGGGATGGACGGAGAAGGAGAAATCCGGGTATCTGCTGTTCAAGCGGAAGGAACACTCCGCTTCATCGTCGAGGACAACGGGCATCTGCCGGTAGATCTGGAGGAGCTTGCCGCCATCCTGAGGGAAGAGCATAGTGCAAGAGGCTACGGCATCCGCAACGTGCACCAGCGGATCCAGCTCCATTACGGCGAGGCCTACGGATTAACCTATGAGCGAACCGGGGTGGGGTGGACACGGGCGATCATTACCTTGCCGCTGCGCCGGACGAAGACCGAACCTGCCGGCAACTGAGTGATAAAAGATCACGTTTTTACAGGAATCCATCATCGAAGCGGTGGCAGGATGGTTCTATAATGAGTCCATGAAAGGAGTAATGGACATGAGTAGAACCACCGGATTCTCAAGCTTTATCCATGCCATGTGGAAGTACAAGGCGCTGACGCTGATGCTGCTGCCAGCGGTGCTTGTCCTGCTGGCGCACAGCTATCTGCCGATGTTCGGCATCTTTATTGCCTTCAAGAATGTGAATTATCTGGACGGGATTTGGGGCAGTCCCTGGGTAGGCTTCGATAATTTCCAGTTCCTGTTCTCCTCGGGGGATATGTGGAGAATTGTAAGAAACACACTTCTGTACAGCTTGACCTTCATGATTATGAACCTGGTGCTGTCGGTATCGATTGCGGTAGCCATCAATGAGATCCGGCGGCGGCTGCTGGCGAAGGTGTATCAGAGCTTCATCATCCTGCCGCACTTCCTGTCCATGGTGGTGGTGAGTTATCTCGTATACGCTTTCCTGCAGCCGGATCACGGCTTCATCAATGCCACAGTGCTTAAGGCCTTCGGGCAAGACCCTGTCTTCTGGTACTCGGAGAAGGAATATTGGCCTTACATTCTGGTGTTTGTCAACGCCTGGAAGCATGCGGGCTTCGGCGCAGTGATCTATATCGCGGCGATTGCCGGAATCGATCCGGAATATTACGAGGCGGCGCTGATTGACGGGGCTTCCAAGTGGAAGCAGATTACGCATATCACGCTCCCTTTTATCCGGCCGGTCATCATTATTATGACGATTCTGTCCATGGGCAGCATCTTCAGCTCCGACTTCGGACTGTTCTTCCAGGTGCCCATGAATTCAGGGGCTTTGTATCCTGTAACGGATACCGTGGATACGTATGTCTACCGCGCCCTGATGCAATTGAATGATATCGGGATGTCCTCGGCAACGGCGCTGGTCCAATCGGTGGTGGGCTTCATTATGGTCATTGCCACCAACAGTATGGTCAGACGGATTGACCGGGAACAGGCACTATTCTAATCAAAGGAGAATCATCATGGCGAATGACACCAGCAGCCCGATCGGCGGAAACTCCGCATTGTCAAATGTACTTTTAAATCTGGCCTTTGTGATCCTCTCACTCCTTTGCTTTTTGCCTGTTCTGCTTGTGATCATTGTCTCCTTCACAGACGGGCAGTCCATTCTGACTCAGGGGTACAGCTTCATTCCGAATAAGTGGTCTTTCATTGCCTATGAGTCGATCTTCAAGGACTGGATGACGATTGTGTCGGGATATCGCGTGAGTTTCACCATCACTATTACAGGTACAGCGCTTAGCGTGCTGCTCATGGCAATGTATGCTTATCCCATCTCGCGTGCGGATTATCCGTTCCGTAATGTGTTTACCTTCTTCCTGTTCTTCACGATGCTGTTCAATGGAGGAATGGTCAGCAGATATCTGATCTATACACAAGCGCTGCATATCAAGGATTCGTATATGGCGCTGATTCTGCCCATGCTGATTGTGCCGTTCAACGTCATTATTATGCGGACCTTCTTCCAGACGACCATTCATCCGGCGGTGATCGAATCGGCCAGAATTGACGGTGCGGGGGAGCTGAGAATCTTCCTGCGGATCGTGCTGCCGCTCTCGTTGCCGGTCCTGGCGACCATGGCCTTGTTCAGCACCATCGGCTATTGGAACGACTGGTTCAATGCACTGCTGTATATAACCAGCGAGGATAAGTATCCGCTGCAGTATCTGATGATGCGTGTCCTCAACGATGTGCAGTACCTGCGCAATAATGTGGAGCTGGCTGCCCAGAATCCCAATATGATGAAGAATCTTCCGAACGAATCCCTGCAGATGGCGATGGCGGTGATCGGGATGGGACCCATTCTGATTGCGTATCCGTTCTTTCAGAAGTATTTTGTCAAAGGCCTGACGGTCGGGGCAGTAAAAGGCTAAAGCGTGGTGGAACCGGCATCAGCACAGGCTGCCTGCCGTTCTATATAGAAGCATAATCATCTAGGGGAGGGTTAATATGACAAAGTTAAAAGGGCGCAGACCGCTATTCACGGCGATTCTTCTGGTTCTGGCGTTATCCTTGCAAGCGTGCTCAGGCGGTAACAACGGGGGTTCTGCCGAACCTTCAGCTTCAAGCGGCGCGGCCGCTACGAACAGCACGAGCAGTGCGGAGCCTGCGGGTGGTGCGGAAGCACTGAAGCCTTACGAGGTCTCGATCATCTACTTCGGTGCGCCGCAGCGGGATGACGCACTGGTCGAAGCTAAGCTGAGTGAATATTTCAAAGAGAAATTCAATGCCACCGTGGATCTGCAGCCGATTGCCTCCAGCGAATACAAGCAGAAGACCGAGCTGATGCTCAATGCCGGAGAACCGATGGACCTGGTATTCACCGCGTCCTGGCTTAATTTCTTCGGCAACGTGGCCAAGGGTGCGTTCCTGGATCTCGATGACCTGCTGGCCAAATACGGGCAGGGGATTACGGAGAACCTGAATCCGATCTATCTGGAGGCTCCGCGCTACAAAGGCAAGCTGTACGGCATTCCAACCAACAAAGAGATTACCCAAGGCAAGGCCTACACGTACCGCAAGGATATCATCGACAAATATAATATTCCGATTGAGGATATTAAGACAATGTCAGACTTTGAACCCTGGTTCAAGCTGCTGAAGGAGAAGGAGCCGGGGCTGATCCTGGACTTCATTAAGGAGTCGGGCGAAGGGATGATGTATGAGACCCGTTCGAACTTCCGCGCCATCGGGCCGACGCCGAACAAGATTCCTTTATTCCTCTATGACTACACAAATACAGATAACATCCAGATTAAGTCAGTCGTTGATCCGGAGATTTCATCCATTGCCCAAGCGGAGTATGAGCTGAACCGCAGTTATTACGAGAAGGGCTACATCAACAGCGATGCGGCGACTACAACGACGGAGATCGGCGACTTGCGCAAGCAGGGCAAGATCTGGATGCAGCAGGCGGTCTGGAAGCCGGGCGCGGATATTGAGTTGAAAATCGCCTCGGACAATAAATATGATTTCGTATCCAAGGTAATTGAGGAGCCTATCGTCACTACGGATCTTGCGGCCGGATCCATGTTCTCCATCTCCCGCACCTCCAAGGACCCCGAGCGGGCTATGATGGTCTTGAATGCGCTGCATACTGATCCGTATGCTGTGAACCTGTTCGTTAACGGCATCGAAGGCACCCATTACAAGAAGATCAGCGAGAACCGGATCGAGCCGATTGCCGATTCCGGGTATGGCAGCTCTGCCCTGTTCTGGGTGGTCGGCAATCAGCTGATCAATTATCTGAAGCCGGGCCAGCCGGATGATCTGTATACAAGCTGGAAGCAATTCAATGATGAGGCTAAACGTTCGCCATTGTTGGGCTTCGTCTTCGACGAATCGCCGGTGAAGAACGAGATTACCCAGCTTACCTCGGTCATCGGTGAATACCGGGCCGCAAGCACGGGTGCTATTCCTGACCCTGCCAAAATGCTTGCGGAACGCAATGAAAAATTGAAGAAAGCTGGCATTGAGAAGGTCAAGACTGAACTGCAGACCCAGATTGATGCCTGGAAAGCCGCGCAATAACTGACAAGTGGAAAAGATGGCAGGAGGTCCGTTATTTCCGGGCGTCCTGCCCTCTAATTTGTAGACGAGAAAGGAAGACCTGGAGATTATGGAGACTTGGATCAACGAAGCCTGGGACTATGCCCAGCACAAATTAAGCCGTACACGGAGCCGGATCGGAGCCACCTTCCCGAATGCCACCTACGGAGGACAATATGATGCGCGTGACCCCGATTGCTGGACCAACGGATTCTGGCCAGGCATTCTGTGGCTGGCTTACCGGAACACAGGCGATGAGGAATACCGGCGCATTGCCGAGAGCTGCGAGGAGCAACTGGACACGCCGCTTCAGGAATATGAACAGCTCCATCACGATAACGGCTTCCTCTGGAGTCTGTCAGCGGTTGCCGATTATAAGCTCACCGGTAACATGCTGTCCCGGAGAAGAGGGCTGATCGCTGCCAGTCATCTGGCCAGCCGGTTCAATCTCAAGGGGAATTTCATCCGTGCCTGGCTGCATGAAGGCAGTGAAGGTCTGGCGATCATCGACTGCATGATGAACCTTGGACTGCTGTACTGGGCCAGCGGGGAACTACAGGACCCGCGGTATCGTCACATCGCTGTCGCCCATTCGGAGATGGCGCTGCGGGAATTCATCCGGGAGGACGGCTCGGTGCATCATATCGTCCGCTTCGATCCCGAGACGGGAGAGCGGATTGAGGCGCTGGGTGGACAAGGGTATAGTCCGGATTCCGCCTGGTCGCGCGGATCAGCCTGGGCGATCTACGGATTCGCGATCGGGTACCGGTATACAGGTGATATCCGGTTCATGAATGCCGCTAGAGCGGCAGCGGATTACTTCGTTGCTGCGCTGCCGGAGGATCTGGTGCCTCCCTGGGATTTCCGCGCGCCTACCGATCAGCTATGGGCCAAAGATTCAACGGCTGCTGCCTGCGCGGCCAGCGGAATGCTGGAGATAGCTTACCTGCTGGAGGGCGAAGAAGCCGACCGGTACCGGAAGCTCGGAAGTGCCATTACAGAATCGCTGTTCCGCCACTACGCGCCGGAAGATCCGGCGGAAGAGGCGCTCATTACCAAGGGAACCGGCAGCTTCCCGGCTGGTGCCGAAGTCGAGGTGCCGATCATTTACGGCGACTATTTCTTCCTGGAAGCCTTGCTGAAGCTCAAGGGCGAGAATGAAATCTTTTGGTAGAGGGAACAGATTCATGGCAAGGAAGGAGGACCTGATTTGAGTAAAAGAAGAGTGGACCATGTCGATCCGTTCATCGGCGTGGACGGGGAGAATAACTGCCTGTGCGGGCCTTATCTGCCGAACAGTATCGTAAGGCTTGGACCGGATACCCTGCCGCCGCAGCTATCCCACGGTTACGACAGCTCGCGGCCGATTATCCGGTTCAGTCATACGCATGTCAGCGGAACCGGGGGCGGCGGGCGTTATGGCAATGTCGGCTTCACCCCCTATACCGGAATGCCGAGGTTTCAGTTGGACCCTTATGAGAAGGGGGATGAACATGCCGAAGCCGGATATTACAGCGTGAAGCTGCTGCCTGCCGCCATCCAGGCTGAATTGACCAGCACGATGCGGACCGGAGTCCACCGTTACACCTATCCGGGGAATGAATTGGCGGGTCTGCTGATTGATGCCGGAGCGGTCATTCAGGTGGGCGGGGATGAACCGGGGAAGACCACCGGAGTATCGACCGGGGGATATATTGAAGTTCTGTCCGAATATGAGCTGGCAGGCCGCTGCGACCTGCGCGGGGGCTGGGGACACGAATTCCCTTATTCCGTGTACTTCTATATCCGCTTCGATCAGCCAATACAGAGCCATATGCTGATGGATGCAGGCGGAGTACGCCAAGGGCCGTCTGTAGATGGCGCGAACTGCAAGGCTTCCCTTAGCTTCGGCGATTGCAGAGTCCTGGTGGCGAAGACTGGCATCTCATATGTTAGTGTCGGCAAGGCCAGGGCCAGTGTAGACCGGGAAGCGTCCGCCGGATTCGATGACATCCGCCAGGCGGCCAGCGACATCTGGGAGGATAAGCTCAGCCGGGTCACAGTGAAAGGGGGCAGCGTGGAGCATACCCGGCTGTTCTATACCCTGATGACCCGTCTGTTCTGTATGCCGAGTGACCTCGGAGTAGATGATGAGAACTTCGCCTGGGAATCAGGGGTCCGGCATTATACCGACCTGTACGCGCTCTGGGACAGTGTGCGGAATGCCAATTCGTTGATTACACTGCTCGACCCGCAGCTTGAAGCGGATATCCTGAATTGTCTGCTGGACATCGCGGACCATACCGGCTGGCTGCCGGACGCCTGGATCATGGGGCATAGCGCCATGATTCAAGGCGGAAGCTCTGCCGATATTCTGTTCTGTGAAGCGGCGCTGAAGAAGCTTGAGGGCATCGACTACGCGAAGGCCCTCAAGCAGATGCGTAAGAATAATGAGGTGCAGTCCCCGGATACCTGGCTCTATGGCCGTCATCTGCAGGATTACCATTCCTTAGGCTACTTGTCCACGGATGTGAAGAAGAACTGTGTGTCACGCCATATGGAATATGCTTATCAGGACTGGTGCATCGGCCGTCTGGCCGAGGAGCTTGGGCAGGAGGAGACGGCAGAGGACTATTATACAAGCTCGGAGAAGCTATGGAATCTGTGGCGCGAGGATCTGAAGTGTTTTGCGCCCCGGCTGTCCGGCGGGGAATGGGTAACGTCATTTGACCCGGAATCCTGTCTGCCGGATTCATGGAATGATCCGTATTTCTACGAGGGCACCAGTCTGCAATGGTCGTTCAGCACCCAGCATGATTTTCATGGACTTGTTGAACGGCATGGGGGAGCGGAGGCCTTTGTCCGTCATTTAGATTATTTTTTTGACGGGGGCTTCTATAACTCCAAGGAAACGATGCTGCATATTCCTTATCTATATATCTATGCGGGCAGGCCGGACCGGGCGGCTGACCGGGTACGGGAATGCCTGGAGCAATACTTCCGGGCTGAGCGTGACGGGTTGGGGGATAACGAGGATATGGGCTGCCAGAGTGCCTTTTACATCTGTTCAGCGATGGGCTTGTATCCGTTGATGGGTCAGGACCTCTATTTCCTCGTTCCTCCGGTTTTCAATAAGGTGACGCTGCTGCTGGGCGCACAGGCGAATCCGGTTCCTCTGACGATTGAGACACAAGGAGCAGGCAGCGGGTCCGGCAAAAGTTATATTTTGTCCGCTTCGCTCAACGGTCAGGAGCTGGACCGTGCATGGGTCCGCCATGAAGAAATCGCCGGAGGAGGCACGCTTGTTCTGGAGCTGGGCGCTAAACCCGGGGAGTGGGGAAGCCTTATTCCACCTTCTCCGCTCGCGGAGCGGGAGCAAGGCAAACAACTGTCAAGGTAGGGCAGTAGGCTCAAGGAGAGAATGTCCATGCAGAGTTTAAAAAACAAATGGCTGCAATATCTCGTGGGAGATACGCTTCGTCCGGAATCGCTGAAACGGGTCCGCGATGCCCGGGATAAGATGCTTTATCATCAGGAGCTGCTTTGGGCGGATATCCCGTTTCAGGAGAATGCGGCGGATGTATTTCAGATCATTCTCCGTTTGAAGGAGATGGCCATCGCGCTGAAGTCTCCCAAATGTACCTATTATATGGACTATTCATTAAGGCTAAGGATCATTTATGGATTAGAATGGCTGTCTGAGCATAGATACAACGAAACCTGTCAGCCCTATGGCAACTGGTGGTATTGGGAGATTGGCGTGCCAATCGCGCTGGTGGAGACCCTTCTGCTCATGGAGGAACTGCTGGATAAGGAGTTCATAGAGTCTCTGCTTCTTCCCGTAGACAAATATGTGGGCGATCCGGCGTTTCATGCGCAGTGGTTCGTGGCTCAGGCTCCGCCTTCAACGGGAGCGAATCTGGTCTGGAAATCTACGGCGGCTGCCCTGACGGCCGTTATCCGGGGCGACTGGCAGAAGCTCCTTGCAGCCCGGAATGCGCTGCTTCCGCTGTTCAGGAATGCCAGTGAAGGGGACGGCTTCTATGAAGACGGCTCCTTTATTCAGCATGACAAGTATGCCTACACCGGGGGATATGGGGTTTCACTGCTGCATGATGTGGTCCGCCTGATGGTATGGCTTCACGGTACCCCCTGGGAATTGCCTGATGAAGCTCGGGGTTTGACGGCCGGGTGGATTAAGGATTCATTCGTGCCTCTTATGTTCAGGGGATCTATGCTGGATATGGTGAGCGGCAGAGAAGTCTCACGGGAGGATTCGCAGAATCATGAGAGTGGACATTCCGTGATCACGGCCTGCCTGCGTTTCTCGCGCATACTGGGTGAGGCGGATCAGGCACGGCTGCTCTCCAGGGTGAAGGGGTGGGTGTTGGCAGATACGTATAAATCGTACATCGCCGAAGCGCCGCCGGATACCGCAGCTGAGACTGGAGCGCTGCTGGACGATGAACTTGTGCAGCCCGCTCCGGA
Source organism: Paenibacillus sp. FSL R7-277 (assembly GCF_000517965.1). NCBI lineage: Bacteria > Bacillati > Bacillota > Bacilli > Caryophanales > Paenibacillaceae > Paenibacillus > Paenibacillus sp. FSL R7-277. Next base: position 52,628 of record NZ_ASPX01000021.1, on the reverse strand, counting down.
AGCGAGTTGCTGCAAGCTGTTTGCCCATATGGACAGGGTGGTGCTGCAAGGTCCGGGTTTTGCCTACTCGATCAGTATGTTCTCCAGCCGGACCTTCACCTATGAATCTATCAACAGAGAGCATCTGAAGGGCTGGTATACAGCGTATGGCATGAGCCACCTGTACAATAGTGACTTGGGGCAATATGCGGATGCCTACTGGCCGACCGTTGATCCATACCGCCTGCCTGGAACCACGGTAACGAAGACATTGCAAGAGGATGGAGCCGGGCAGGGCCAATTAAGCAACAGGGCTTATGTTGGCGGGGCTGTGCTTCATAACCAATACGGCGCCATTGCGATGGAGCTTCAGGATGTTGTTAACGAAGCCGATGGACTGACCGCGCTCAAAAGCTGGTTTTTGTTCGGTAACCGTATTGTTGCCTTAGGTTCGGATATTAAGAGCTGTACTTCCTCCAGAGTGGAAACGATTATAGAAAACCGGCAATGGAACCCGGCAGGAGACCATACGATTACAGCAGACGGAACAGAGATTTGCCGGACGCTGGGACTCACAGATACCCTTCAGCCTAAGTGGATTCATATGGCGGGAAGTACCGGGGGCGCGGATGTGGGGATTTATTTGCCTGAACGCTGCTGCGTCCATGCCTTGCGCGAGGCCCGGCAAGGGAGCTGGAGGGCAATCAACGACGCCGGTTCCTCTGCGGTAATCGAGCGATTCTATCAGACACTCTGGTTCGATCATGGAACAGCGCCGCAGGGGGATACCTATGCCTATGTGCTGCTGCCTGGCTGGAGTGAAGAAGCAACGGCCGGGTTCGCCGGGGCGTCAAGTATACGAATTGTGGAATTGAATGACCGGGTGCACGCGGTGGAAGATACGGAAGCGGGGCTGTTCACTGTGCATTTCTGGCAGCCGGGCTGGTATAGAAGCGGGGGGATTGCTTGCAGCAGTCCAGCCTCTATTGTTCTGCAAAGGAATCCGGCTGGCTGGAGTCTCGCTATTGCCGATCCTACACAACAGCAGCGTCGTGCAATTGAAGTGGAGATTGAAGTGGATCGGCCTGTTACTAGGGTGATCCACAAGTCTGAGCGGATCACGGTTGACCTGGGGGGATCTGGTGAACTAAGTGGCCCGGGTGACCCAAGTGACGCAGGTGATTCAGGTGAACCTAGTGATTCTGGAGACACCGGGGCCCCTGGAAACCCCAGAAAGGTTAGACTGGTGTTCGACCCTGACGGTGCCGGGGGCGATTCGTTCCATGTGGAGCTGGGGGCCTGAGGCGAATCTATGAAAATGCACTTCAAGTGAATGACTCTGCGGAGTATGGTAGAATAATCCCAATGATTTTAGAGGGGGAGTACCATGCAGATTTCAATTACCGATGATTTCGCAGATGAACGTTTCCTGCAGTTCGTAAGGAATCACTTCTGCGGTGGCCGTGAATCCGTCTTCAGGAGCGATCTTGACACGGTGACTACGCTGAAGCTTGAGGGCTGCAAGTTCTCAAGTCTACAGGGGATCGAACACTTTACGGCGCTTCAGGAGCTGGATTGTTCGTATAATGAGTTAACCGTGCTTAACCTTAGCCAGAATGAGGAACTCGTTACTGTGAACTGCCGGAGCAACCGGCTGATTGAGCTGAATACTCAGCCTAATCGGCTGTTGAAGGAACTGGACTGTAGCAGGAATCATATCCGTACTCTGGACCTTAGCCAGAATCATGCGCTGGAGACGCTGGAGTGTCATGAGAATATGTTGTCCAACTTAGAGTTAAGCAGCAATCCCCGGCTCAAGGTACTGAATTGCAGTTATAACTCGCTGCATGAATTGAAGCTTAGTGACAATACTGCGCTGGAGCGGGTCGATTGCGGCAGCAACTATATCATTGAGCTGGATATGGCAAGCTGTACAGAGCTGACGGAAATCCGCTGTAACCATAATCATTTAACCCGTCTGGACACCAGTGGCAATCCTTCACTTACGAGTCTGCGATGCTTCAATAATCATCTCACGAGTCTGGACCTCAGTCACAATCTGCAGTTGACCGAACTGTATTGCTCTGAGAACAAACTTACGGTACTGGATACGAGTCTTCATTCGCAGCTTGTACAACTGGATTATGCCAATAACCTCATTACGCAGCCGGATCATAGGGTAGAGGGAGTAGGGATTTTTCAATATGATACTACCTTTACCTGTTATAAGGCGCAGCTTCAAATCAGGGGGAGTGAGCTTGCCGTTACAGCGGAAGTTCCCACCAAGGTCGCAATGAGCGGCTTGACTTCACAGATTCAAAAGGTGTGGGCCGGGCTGGAGGGGCTGCTTGACCGGGTATTGCAGCTAATTGCGGACACTCATCCTGATGAAGATGTGAATGAGCTGGTACTGGCCGACTTGACGTTTGCCGAAGACCACTCCTTCCGTATCGGCTACGATGCCGGGGATACACCGGCTGGTCAACTCTGCATCTATGCAGCATTTGACCATGAAGGTGAGCTGGCCGACCAGCTTAGTTATGAAATGTACTAAGCTGGTAAGCTGTGGGTGGTAAGCCGCAGGCTGTAACCCGCGGGCTGCAACGCGCAAGGAGTAGGCTGTAAACCGTAACCGCAAGCTGTAGGCGGTATGTCGCAAGCTGCACGCCGCAGGCCGCAAGGTTTTGCGGCTTTTCTCGAATACACGTAGTTTCTTTTACTACCGGACCATATCTATACTATTAAATGTAAGCGCTTCATAACGAGTGACTTTATGGGTGGGGAATGCTTGAGCATGGGTGCAGAAAGCAAGTATGTGTGTGAAGGAAAGCTGATCTATGAGTGTAGGAACAGCAAGTTTGTTGTGTGATACAAAAGCTAAACTATGAGTATGGGCAAAGCAAGTTTGTGTGAAGGAATGCTGCAACATGAGCGCAGCAACAGCAAGCCTATGTATGCCAGAAAGCCAGACTACCTGTACGTGAAATTGTTGAATACGGCGACAAGGGGGATTATGGATGAGAAGGTTGCTAATGAGAGGAACGTTAACGAGAAGGTTACTCATGAAAAGCGGTTTGATGGCGTTAGTGCTACTGCTGCTGGTCAGCGGCTTGGGAGGAGTAGCGGAACGTGCCCGTGCTGCGGATGAATTCGACGGGATGCGGGAGAACCGGAAGGTAATGCTCACAGGAGGGCTCTCCCTGAATACGGCGGATGCTGATATTGCCGCAGCCCTTACCAAGCTGGGGAATGAAGCCAGCGGCTATTGGCAGACAATGAATACCTCGCCCGCCCGCACCTATCTGTGGAGCGATAACCCGGGCATCGGGAACTCGATTCATATCCGGGTGACCTATGAACGGCTGAAGACGATGGCGCTCGCGTATGCCACGGCTGGTACGGCGCTGTATGAGGATAGCCAGCTCGGGAGCGATATCGTGGCTGCCCTCGATTATATGTACGCCACCAGATACCATGAGGGGGTAACGCCAACCGCCAGCGGAACAAGCAACTGGTGGGATTGGAAAATTGGCATTCCATTGCAGCTTAACGATATAACAGTGCTGATGTATGACTCTTTAAGTCCGGCTCAGGTTACGAATTATATGACAGCCGTGGAGCGCTTCTCGCCCGCCGTTACTTTGACAGGAGCTAACCGCACCTGGAAGGCGATGGTGGTGGGCGAGCGGGGCATCCTGGTCAAAGACGGGAGCAAGATCGCCGCCGCCCGCGACGGACTGTCCTCCGTCTTCAATTATACGCTCAGCGGAGACGGCTTCTACCGGGACGGTTCATTCATTCAGCATAACAACATTCCCTACACCGGAGGTTATGGCATTGACTTGCTGTTGGCCGTCAGTGATCTGATGGGGATGCTTCACGGCTCTTCCTGGCAGGTGAGTGATCCCAAGCAGTCCAATGTATGGGAGTGGGTGTATAACGCTTACCAGCCGGTGATGTACAAGGGCGCTATCATGGACATGGTCCGCGGCAGGGAGATCTCTAGAAATTACAGCCAGGATCACGATGCAGGTCATCGGGTGATGCAGGGCATTTTGAACTTATCCCGAATTGCGCCACCCGCGCAAGCAGCGGACTTTAAGCAGATGCTGAAAGGCTGGATGCTTTCAGACACCTTCAAGTCTTTTTATGAAGATGCACCCGTTCCAGCTATTGCTCTGGCTAAAAGTATTAATAGTGACCCGGCGGTAGTGCCTTCGGCAGAGCTTCTTGTCTACAAGCAGTTCGCAGCGATGGACCGGGCCGTCCAGCACCGGCCGGGCTACAGCTTCGGCCTTGCGATGTATTCCAGCCGGATCAGCAGCTATGAAGCGATTAACAGTGAGAACGCCAAAGCCTGGTATACCTCAGCCGGTATGACCAGCATATATAACAGTGATCTTGGACAATACAGCGATGACTACTGGCCGACTGTGGATAATTACCGTCTGCCTGGAACAACGGTGCTGTCCCAGACCTCTTCCGGCAGCCACACCAGCACCAAGCTGTGGACCGGCGGCACCGATATCCAGAACCTCTACGGAATCTCCGGCATGGAGCTGAAATATGCGGACCATACGCTTGGCGCGAGAAAATCATGGTTCATGTTCGACGATGAAATCGTGGCTCTTGGTGCAGGCATCAGCAGCTCGGACAATATCCCCGTGGAGACGATCGTCGAGAACCGAAAGCTGAATGCGGCGGGCAGCAATACGCTTACTGTGAACGGTGAAGTGCAGCCTGCCACTTTGGGCGGTGCATCGACCCTGGATCAGGTGGAGTGGGCTCATTTGTCGGGAAGCACCGCCGGTGCGGATACGGGATATTATTTTCCGCAGACGGTATCGCTTGCTGCTAAGAGAGAAGCCAGAACAGGCAACTGGAAGCAGATCAACCCCCGTCCGGTCACACCTTCCACTCCGGTTACCCGCAATTATATGACTTTATGGCTGAATCATGGGTTTAATCCGGCGGGCGGGGAATATCAGTATGTGCTGCTTCCGGGTAAACCCGCTGCCCAAGTGGACGCTTATGCTGCGGCTCCAGATATTGAAGTGCTGGCGAATACCCCCGGTGTGCAAGCGGTACATGAGCGGGAGCTGGGCATTATCGGCGCGAACTTCTGGGAGGATGGAACAAGTTCTGCTGATCTGATTACCGTCAACAAGAAAGCGTCAGTCATGACCAAAGAAACAGAGGATACCCTGGAGCTGTCTGTCAGCGATCCGACACAGGCGGGCACCGGCGTGATTGAAGTGGAGTTGGACCGTTCAGCAAGCGGGTATGCGGCAGATTCAGAGGTTACAGTAACCCGGCTCAGCCCGACCATCCAGTTAACGGTGAATGTCAGCGCAGCCAAGGGCAAGACGTTCAAGGCTTCCTTCGAATTGGGCAGCGGTACGCCGCCGACTCTGCCTGGAGAAGAGGTGATCGTGGATAATAACGACAGCACAGGAGTGCTGAAGACGGGAAGCTGGAAGACAGCGGCGGTGCAGACCGACCGGTACGGGATCAATTATCTGCATGATGACAACAGCGGCAAGGGCAACAAAAGTGTAACGTTCACCCCTGACTTGCCTGCTACTGCTACCTATAGCGTCTATATGATGTGGCCGCAGCATTTCAACCGGGCGACTGCGGTACCAATCGAAGTCGTTCATGCCGGAGGGACGGCAACGCTGAATATAGACCAGACCGCGAACGGCGGAATCTGGAATCTGATCGGCACCTATTCCTTCACGGCAGGAACCTCCGGGAGTGTAACCATCCGTAACAGTGGAACGACCGGATATGTCGCGGCCGATGCGGTGAGGTGGGTGCGGAATCCTTAGCAGACAAAGAGGCCCATGCAATGTGCATGGGCCTTTCTTCGACATTCACTTGCAAGTTCGCCTCCGGCTTACAGCTCAACCCGCCAATTCCCCAGCCGTTTGGCGATTTCCGGGTCCCGGTGGGAGAAGAACAGGCTCTCGCCCGTATCGAGTAGGGCAATCTGAGTCATATCGTCTGCACTCAGCTCAAAGTTGAAAATATCAAAGTTCTCCACAATCCGCTCTTTGCGCACGGACTTCGGAATCGCCACGATATCACGCTGGATCAGCCAGCGCAGCACAACCTGGGCGACGGATTTGTTATGCTTAGCGGCAATCCCGGTTAACACTTCATTGCTGAACAGGTTGTTGCGCCCTTCGGCAAACGGTCCCCATGATTCAATCTGTACACCTTGTTCCTTCATAAAAGCAGCGTTATCCGTCTGCTGAAGGAACGGATGTGTCTCCACCTGATTGACAGCAGGAACGACCTTGTTATGGACGATGAGGTCCATCAGGCGGTCCGGGAGGAAGTTGCTGACCCCGATCGCTCTGATTTTGCCTTCGTGGTACAGCTCTTCCATTGCACGCCAGGCTCCATAGTAGTCGCCGAACGGCTGGTGAATGAGGTACAGATCTAAGTAGTCCAGCCCCAGCTTCTTCAGGGACTTGGCGAAGGAGAGCTTGGCGCTCTCGTATCCGGCATCCTGAATCCAGAGCTTGGTGGTGATGAACAGCTCTTCGCGCGGTATGCCGCTGCGCTTGATGGCGCGGCCTACCGCCTCTTCATTCAAGTAACCGGAGGCGGTATCGATCAGGCGATAGCCTGCGCTCAGTGCTTCATACACCGCATTCTCACATTCTTCAGCATCTGGAATCTGATAGACACCAAAGCCGAGGATCGGCATTTTTACTCCATTATTCAAGGTTACAGTCTGCATGGTCTTGTCCTCCTAAGGATGATTTAGTGATATGATGAGCCTAACGCCTTCGTGTAACACGAAGTCAAGCAGGGGTTATTATATTTTTCAGGGAGCAGTAACATCATCAAATAAATACAAAAACAAATACAGGACCAGCCCCAGTGGCCGGTCCTGTATTTGTGCCCATCTTTAATCTGTCTATTCTAAGGAAACGGGGCGTTTTTTTCTGCACACGACCACCACATACAAAGGATTCATATCCTTAACTCTTCCGAGATCCATTAGCTCGTATCCGTTAATGACGGGATTGTCATAAGGCGTGGTTGTAGGAGGCATTGCTCTCGCATTTCTGACAACTTGGGCTTGGAAGGCTGAATAATCGGAGACGAAGGTTTGACCGTACAACTCCAGGATATCATATTCTTTCAGTAACTCCCCCACAAGCTCAGTAATCGTATATTCATATTTGTGATAATGATTTCTTGGCTGTTCCACGAAGTAGCCAGCAGGGTTCGCTATGCTGCGGTTAGGTGTAGAGACAATAAAGATTCCGTCATCCTTGAGAAGTCTGGCGGATTCTTTAATCCATACACTGCCATCATCGATGTGCTCAATGGTCTCAAAGGAAACAACGACATCAAAGCTATTGTCTTCAAGTTCAAGCTTGTTGACATTTCCGTAAGCATAATCAATCTGATCATGACCATATGTTTTGCGCGCATTAGATAAGCTGGCTTCATCGATATCTACGCCAAGGACATGACTTGCACCGGCCACCTGCAGCATTTTACTCCCATACCCTGCCCCACAGGCAGCATCCAGCACCCTTTTATCTTTGACGAACTTTTGGGCTAATTTGTATCTGTTCAAATGTTCTTCCAGCACATCTCCGTGATTCTTTTTGACGGCATCGTTAATGACAACCCGTTCTCCTGTGAAAATTACATCGTTTTGTTCAGTATTCAGTATTTCGGAGTTGATATCTATGGAATTTGTGTCGTGTCCCCCCAATACTTCAGCCTCGGGGTGAGCCTTCGAAGAGGGAGCTTCGATTCTGCGGAACAAAGATTCAAAATACTTTTGATTGTATACTATACTTGGATGATCGGGATTATATTTTTGGGCTATTTTATGATGGTGAAAGGCCTTCTCGTGTTCGCCTGATGATTCATAACAGACACATAATTGTAAATGGGGGAGCCAGTTGGCAAAAGAGGCATCATAGTTTATGTGTTCATGTGCAATGGTTTCTTGGGTAGCCATATCAAACCAGAAAATAGCCATATTCAATTGGCTTTTCTGCATGAATGCAGTGCCGATTTTGTAACAGATCACGGGATGGGGAATTCCATAAGCAAAGGATTGGAATGCTGCTAACAAGGCTTTATTTACATCCCCAGCAGCAATGTAACAATCCGAGAGTCTCCCATAGGCCTCATAGGTTTCTTCATTCAACGTCTTTGCTTCCAAAAGAAACTTTTCATAGAACACAGCGGCGTTCTCATAATTTTTCTGGTTATATAGAAAGTTGGCATAATTCATTAAATTGGACATCTGAGATTCCTGTGAATCTGGCTGATGGTTTGCCTGAAGTGTGTCCGGTTTATGCATACTAAATCCCTCCTTAGCTTTGTGCCAGAGCTTTTATACTTGCAATTCGCAGCAGGACATCTTCGAAATAGGACTCTTCTCCATAAAATTCTCTAAAGAGGTCCTCAAAGTCATCGGTAAAAACAGGGGCGTGATCACGCATGATTCCTGTGTACCAAGGGAGAATGTAATTGTAGAGAGCAGCTAGTTTCTCTTGCTGCACATCTACCTCGCTTAATCCTTTACCAATGAAATGATGCAAAATAGTCTGATAACTACGGAAGACGACTTCCCCGAGATTGTATCCTGAAGGAGGATTTCCGGAAAAATTAAACATTCTCCGGTTCACCACGCAAAAGCTAGGGTTTCTGGTTAAAATTTCGTACTGCATATAAGCTTGATTTAGCGATAAATCGATATAACGGAAGGGCTTTTCAATTTGTTCAAAATCTTCCCTTCGTAGAATGATGCCGGAAATAAAGGTACACATAATACCTGAGGTTCGAAGATAGGCGGGTGCACCTTCTGCAGTATAAACCTGGCCATCATGGTTATGCACATTCAAATATATAATTCCGCACTGCATATGATCATGGATGACATCAAGTAGAGAAGGGATTGAATCCTCCACAAAATAATCATCATCACCCTGCCATTTTATAAACTTGCCCCTTGCCAGTTGGGCTACAAGATATATATTGCGGTCGCCCCCTATGTTCGTGCTGTTTCTGAAGGATTTGAGGCTAGGATAACGGCTGGCATAACGTGCAATCACTTGTGGAGTAGCGTCGGTGGAGGCATTGTCACAGACAATTACTTCTACCCGGCTATCGTTCTGTAATTGACTGAATATGCAAGAAAGACAGAGATCAAGGTAGATTGCGCGGTTATAAGTCGGAATGCAAATGGAGAGAAGCGGAGTAGATTCCGGTGTGCCGGAACTCAAGCCCGCAGTTCGCGGTTGGAGCTTAGCCGTCTCCTGCTGCAGAATTTGTGCCGGGGATCCGCCTGCCACACAGTAATCCGGAAGATCTTGCTCAACAACACTTCCAGGCTGGATTACACAGTGCTTGCCTATTCGGATATTACCTGCAATAACAGTTCCATCACCTATTTGTGTGCCTTCTCCGATGATAACTTCTCCAGTGCTGTCCATCCATCCTTGTGCTAACACCGGCAATCCTACCTGACGATACTCATGCCTTGCGTCTGATATACTAACTTTACTGCCAATAGTGACACGAGGCTTGATTTCAATACGGTTTAGGGCTTGAAGAGTGAGTCCTTGCTCACATCTGCAATCATCTCCTATAATAATTTTGGGTACAGGCAAAGAATCTTGTAATGTGGACTGTATGCAGTAATCATCTTTGATTGTTACCCTGTCGCCAATGAGAACGAACTCGGGATGATGAAATTGTCCGATGGGAGAGATATCTGTGCTTTTGCCACAGTAAAAGAAACTAGAAACTGGTTTAGGCTCTAAAGAGTGCGACATAACCCATTAACTTCCTTCCTAAATTAGGATTGGCGTATTGCTTTCATGATGGCAAGGCCATCCTCATAATAGGGTTCATCTTGATAGTATTTTTTGTAGATCTCTTCAAACTCATCAGTAGTCACAGTTGCCTTATTATTCCGAAACCATGGAATGGTATAGTGATAAAATGTTTGTTTTTTCTCTCTGGAAATTTCTTCAGCAGTCAAACCAGTGCCCAAGAAATGGCTAAGGATAGACGGATACCCGTTAAAAAAAACTTCAGCAAAACTGTATTTAGGATTGTAAGCACCACCATAACCGAAGATACTATCGTACATGATGCAGAAGTTCGGGTTATCCTTTAATATAGAATATTGAAGATATAACTGATTGAATTTAGAGGTCATGAATAGCGCCGGGTTCTCGATCTTCTCCAAATCCTCACGTCTTAGAACAACAGAACTGATAAAAGCCGCATAAAGGGTGGTTGCGGCCAGGAAATTACTCATGCCGGATTCCAGGCGGGGAGGCCTATTTCCGTTAATTAGACTAATATGGAAGACTCCACATTCCGGATGGCTGTGCAGTACATGAAGCAGGGGCATAAGCTTGCCGGGCAGAAAATAATCATCATCGCCTTGCATTTTTACAAATTTCCCTCTCCCCAGCTGTAATACATGAAGAATATTAGGATCTCCGCCAATGTTCGTGTCATTGCGTACTGACTTCATATTGGAGTACAGGGCCATATACTTGTCTATGATCGCTGGCGTGGCATCTGTGGAGGCGTTATCGGATACTACCACTTCGATCAGCTCATTATTTCCGATCTGAGCATAAATCGACTGGAGGCAAGCGTCAAGATAAGGCGCGCGGTTGTAAGTTGGGATACAGATTGATAACAGGGGAAGGCGGCTTCGGGCAGTAAGAATAGCCTGGGCCTGATCATGAGCAGACACATCCACCCAGCTCCCGGAGGAAGTCTCATAAATCTGCACAATTGATGCGGGATTACCTGAAACCACGCAATAGTCGGGAACATTGTCCAAAACCATGCTGTTTGCCTTAACTACGCTCCCAGCTCCAATACGTATATTCCCGGATAGGCGGCAGTTTGCTCCGATCCAGGAGCCTTCTCCAATGGTAATATCCCCTTCCATTAGAACGTTGGAATGGATCAGAACATTTGGCTCTAAGATAATCCTGGGGTGAGCTGTGATCTGGACACTTCTGTTGATTTGACAACCGTCTCCTATAGAGATAACTGGACTATCGCCAGAAATTCCGTGATTCACATCATTCGGCTGGATAGCATATGGAGCTTGAATAGAGACGTTGTTTCCTATAGAAATTAGCTCTGGAGACTCAAATATGCCTCCCTGCTGAACAAAGGTGTTGCTTCCGAAATGCGCAAATCGCTCAGAGAATTCAAGCGGAATGTATAAGGCCAAGGCTGATTCTCCTTCCATACTTCAAATCTGGATTCGTACCCGCTGCTCTGTCTTCTAATTCATATGGGGCCGGTTCCTAAAGTATGATGAGTATACTGAAAAATACCGGATTTGCTGGACATTGTGGATTTTCCAGATAGTCAGTTGTTTCCGTGAAGATATCGGAGCTAAATTATCTTTTTTTAAGGAGGATTAACATGTATACAGTCAAAGAAGCGGCTTCCATGACGGGACTAACTGAACATGCTGTGCGTTATTATACGGATAAAGGGCTGGTGCCGAGCATTCAGCGTGATAAGAACAACATCCGACTGTTCGACGATGAATCGATCAACTGGCTGTACGGGATTAGGTGCCTCAAGCAGACCGGCCTCCCCATTGAAAGCATCAAAACCTACGTCGATCTCTGCCTCGAAGGGGATTCGACGATTGAACAGCGCTTTGCTATGATGATGGAATACAGGGAAGCGGCGCTCCTTCAGCTGGAAGAGGCCAAGCAGCGTGTTGCCCATCTGGAAGAGAAGGCCCTTCAATATCAGGCTATTCTGGAGCAACGTATCCCGGACCTGACCAATCCCGGCAACTGGAGCAAGCTTCAGAAGGAGGGCGTCAAGGTTCCGGCGCGCCGGAAGAGAGTGGTGCGGTCTTCTTAGCAGCCAGGGGAATACTCCCCATCAGCTGGGGGGATACCTATATTAGGTAACCAACCAAGCACACCCCAGCCATCAATCGACTTCGTTCGTCAGCATTCGTCAATCCTTTACCCGTTTACCTTGACACACTGTATACCCCATGACATAATAATTCCAGACTAAATGACTATGATAAGTTGGACATCATAGGACAACGAGAGAGAGCTTTTACTAGATGAGGGGGAAGTTATAATGAAGAAGAAATTTGTGCCAGGCGTTCTGATTGTGTTGCTCGGGTTGGTCCTTGCAGGCTGCGGTAATGGAAATAAGAATAACGCAGGCTCAGCTGAGACAAATGGTGCTGGAGCAGGTACGAAGACCATTATTGCTGCTACGAGCGGGGTCAGTAACCCTTTTAGCTACGAGAAGGACGGGCAGTTGACAGGTTACGATGTGGAAGTAATGAAGGCGATCTTCAAAGACCTTCCGGAATATAAGCTAGAGGTTCAAGCGATTGAATTCGAAGGGATTCTGACCGGTCTGGACAATGGACGTTTCCAGCTGGGGGCGAACAATTTCAGCTCCAACCCCGAGAGACGCGGCAAGTACAATTTCTCACTCCCGATTATTGAGAATGCGAATGTATTCGTAGTCCGCAAGGACGATAATACCCTTAAGGCGGTAGAAGACCTGAAGGGCTATAAAGCCGTAACAGAAGTAGGCAACTCCGGTGCCACACTGCTGGAGAATTATAATGAAGCGAACCCGGATGCAAAAGCAGAGATTATCTACACCGACGAGAATTTCGTGAAGCAGTTCGAAGGTATTGAAGCCGGCAAATACGATGTGCGCATCATTTCCCGTGTCTCTGCTGAGAAGGCAATCAAGGAGCATGGGTTGACCAACCTGAAGGTGGTTGCTTTCTCTACAGAGAATAGCGATCCAGGATCCTATATCCTGCTCTCCAAGTCTGCGGACAGCACCCTGCTGGATACCGTCAACAAGAGAATCAAGGAAATGTATGCGGACGGCACCCTGCTGAAGATTAGCCAAGAGCAGCTTGGCGGCGACTATTTGCCTAAAAAAGAACTAATGGAGTAACCGGAGGAAGGTGATCGCATGAAATTTCTAGTCTCGGGAGATGCCTTATTCTCCAGCAGTAATTTAGATAAGACGATGGACCCGGAGCTGCTGGCTTTGCTGCAAGGGGCCGATGAAGCTTTTACCAATGCAGAGTTCGTGACCCCGCGCTTGAATACCGCTCCGGCGGCAGGCCGCGGCTACCAGACCAGTGTGCGCCCCAAGGCGCTGGACGAATTCGGGAAGCTCAATATCCGTTATGTGAGCTTTGCGAATAATCATACGGGGGACTACGGAACCCAGGGTCTTGTGGATACGATCGAAGAGGCAGAAGCCCGTGGTCTGACCCCGCTTGGAGTGGGCATGAGCCTGCATGAAGCGCGCAAGCCGGTGTTCGTCGATACGGCAGACGGCCGGATTGCCATCATCACTATCGATGTGACGAGAAGCGAGGTGTTCGCTGCCTCGAATCCGGGGAACGGCGTTCCGGCCCGTCCGGGGGTCAACCCGCTGCGCTGGTCGCGTACGTATGTCGTGAATGATCAGGACTTCAGCACCTTGAAGGAGATCAGTGAACGCATCGGCATCGCTTCCAGCATGGAGGAAGGCAAGCGGATTGAGACCTTCAAGAGTAAATCGGAGAATTACTATGAATTCGGTTCATTTTTTGAAGGCTATTTAACCTTCGAGAAGGGTGAACAGTCCCGCGTCAAGACAGCAGCGCATGAACAGGATCAGCAGGAAATCTACCGCAGCATCCAGGATGCCGCAGAGCGCAGTGACTATGTTTTTGTCAGTCTGCACACGCATGAAGGGGAGAATGAGAACTGGTACTCCGATTATCCCGCAGAGTTCATCGAGACCTTCGCGCGGGGGGCGGTGGATGCCGGGGCGAGCTGTGTCTTCGGACATGGCGCCCACTTCACCAGAGGGGTGGAGCTGTACAAGGGCCAACCTATTTTTTATAACATAGGCAGTCTGTTCATGGAGTTCGAGGCAGGGGAGTCAATTGTATCTCCAGAGATGTTCACCGCCTACGGATATGCCGAGAATGAAGCTCCTTCTACCCTGCACAAGAACAGAACCAAGGACAGCGAAGGGAACTGGCAGGGCTTCTACAGCGACCGCAAGTTCTCGGAGAACTTCCTGGTCATGTTTGATCTGAGTGTGGAGGACAAGCGGTTCAGCTATGAGCTGATTCCGATTGATCTCAGGCTTACCCATGAGACAGTGACCAAGCGTGGCTTGCCTGTACTGGCATCCGATGAAGCGGCGGCCTCCCTGGTGGAGCGGCTGAACGGGGTAAGCAACGAACGGTATCATACTGAAATTATCTATGAGGGCAGACGGTTAATCGTGAGACCGTGTTAGGCTGTCGCCCTGTAAATTGAACGTGGAAGGAAGTCAATCGGTATGGGAGAGATTTTTGATATCAACGCGGTGTTCTCAGCGATTCCTCGCCTGTTAGAGGTCCTTCCTGTGAGTCTGCAGATTACGGTCATCTCGATGATCGTCGGCCTTGTGTTTGCTCTGTTATTTGCCATTATCCGTATGCGCCGAATTCCTGTGTTAAGCCAGCTGGTCACAGTCTTCATCTCGTTCATCCGTGGAACGCCGATCATTGTGCAGCTATACCTGACTTATAACGGAATTCCGTTGTTACTCAAATTCATTAATCAGCAGTATGGGACGGATTATAATATCAATGCCATTCCGGCGATGATCTTCGTGCTGGTCACCTTCGCGTTCAATGAAGCGGCGTACAACTCGGAGACGATCCGCGCTGCGTTGCAATCGGTGAACAAGGGCCAGATCGAGGCCGCTGAATCCCTGGGGATGACGTATCTTCAGGTGCTCAGAAGAGTCATCGTTCCGCAGGCGCTGGTGGTGGCGATTCCGCCGCTGGGCAATGCCCTGATCGGGCTGCTCAAGGGGACCTCTCTGGCCTTCGTTGCGGGTGTGATCGAAATGACCGCCAAGGGGAAAATCATCTCCGGCAGCAACTTCCGGTTCTTCGAGGTCTATCTAGCGCTGGCGATCATCTACTGGATCATGACAATTCTGATTGAGCAGATTCTGAGATTCCTGGAGAAGCGCTTCTCCATTCCGGACTCCGCTGCCGGGGCCATGAACCGCGGCTGGTTCTCTTGGGGAAGGAGAGAAATCTGATGATAAAGGTAAGCCATTTATCCAAGTCATTTCACGGTAATCTGATTCTGGACGATCTGTCGGTGGAAATTGAGAAGGGCGATGTCGTTGCTTTGATCGGTTCGTCCGGTGCAGGCAAGTCCACCTTCCTGCGGGCGCTTAACTGCCTGGAGCAGGCAGATCAGGGAATGCTGGATCTCGAAGGCTTCAAGGTCGATTTCAGCACGATCACGAACAAGCAGCGGCTGGAGCTGCGGAAGCAGACGGCGATGGTCTTCCAGCAGTTCAATCTGTTCCAGCACCGGACGGCGCTGGATAATGTGAAGGAAGGCCTGAAGATTGTGAAGCGGATGAACGACCGCGAGGCCGCGCAGATTGCACAGAAACAGCTAGAGCAGGTAGGTCTTGCTGAGCGTGCTCATTATTATCCGAAGCATCTGTCTGGCGGCCAGCAGCAGCGGGTAGGCATTGCCCGCGCGCTGGCGATGAATCCGAAGCTGCTGCTGCTGGACGAGCCTACCTCAGCGCTTGACCCTGAGCTGGTGGGCGAGGTGCTGCAGACGATCAAGAAGACCGCGTCTACCGGTCAGACGATGATTCTCGTGTCCCATGAGATGAGCTTTGTGTATGAGGTGGCCAACAAGGTGCTGTTCTTGGACAAAGGTAAAATCGTCGAGGAGGGGACGCCGGACGAGGTGTTCAATCATCCGAAGTCCGAGCGCGCCAAGGAATTCCTTCAGAATTATTTCCGTAATAAATCGAGTATTTAAGAGCACTATAGTAGAACCCCCGGAGAGGGCGCAGGTTTGCGCTTTTCCGGGGGTTTTTGTGTGAGTGGAATGTAGTCGAAAAACCGATCACATCTCTGATTACCCGGGTGCCGCATAAAGGACGCACCAGCGTGACTCACTTATCAGGATGAATTAGTAACTATCCAGCCGAATCCGCGAGAATCGCAGCAAAATGCAGAAAGCTTGAACAAAGCTGAATTAGTTGCGACTTTTTTGATTTATTCACGTATATAAACCTTTAATACGACTAAAATACGCCAAAAGGAGCGATGCATCTTGAATTTCATGAACCAGAATGGCGATAATATCCCAGGGTTCAAGCTGCCGAAGTTGAAGCCGGGCATGTACAAAAGGATAGGGGTGGGGGTAGCCGCTGCGGCTGTATTGCTGTATATCGGCGCCACCTCATTTTATACGGTGCAGGAGCAGGAACGTGCAGCAATTCTGACCTTCGGCAAGTATACGAATGAGAGCTCGGCCGGACTCCATTTCAAATGGCCTTATCCCATCCAGGATGTCATTACTGTGCCTGCCGAGCTGACCCAGCGGATTCATATCGGATACCGCCAGGAGGCTGACGGGGCTGTCCCGGTAGATGATGAAGCGATGATGATTACAGGTGACGAGAACATTGTCTCTGCCGATGCTGTAGTCCAATGGAAAATCAGCAATATCCGTGATTACCTGTATAACATTGATGACCCGGACAAATTCCTGCGTAACTCGGCCAGCTCCTCGATCCGTGCGGTCATTGGTTCCGAGAAGCTGGATTATGCGATTACCGACGGGAAGACGGTCATTCAGGATAAGGTCCGCGTGCTGCTGGTGGATCTGCAGAAGAAATACAACACCGGCATTCAGATCATCGATATCAAGTTCCAGGATATTGAGCCGCCAAGCGGCCAGGTGGAGGAAGCCTTCCGCGAGGTGACGAACGCCCGTGAAGAGAAGAATACGAAGATCAACAACGCCAAGAAGTATGAGAACGATATCATTCCAAAGGCGCGCGGTGAAGCACAGGCCCTGCTGGAGCGTGCCGAAGGCGAGAAGAAGTCACGTATCCTGAATGCGCAGGGGGATGTGGCGCGTTTCAATGCGATTTTTGCCGAATATGCCAATAATCAGAGCGTCACCGAGAGCCGGCTGGTCCTGGAGACACTGGAGACGATCCTGCCTAACGCCAAAATATTCATTACGAACTCGAACAGTGACACTGTGAACTATCTGCCGCTGAATGAGCTGATGCGCAGCACCAAGGATAGCCCCTCTGCTCCTGCCGCTGTGAATCCGGCACCTTCAGCCGCACCGCAAGGAGGAGATGCCAAGTGAAAAGAAACCCGATTATCCTATTGATATCATCTATCGTCCTGATTATTTTGCTGGCCGGCTCTATGTATATTGTGAAGGAAGGGGAATATAAGGTCGTTCTCCGTTTCGGTGAAGCGATGCGTGCGGTGGAGGAGCCGGGGCTGAAGTTCAAGCTTCCTTTTGTCGAGAATGTCTCGGAGCTTCCCAAGTATCAGATGACGTACGAGAGCTCGCCGACCAGCATTCTGACCAAGGACCAGAAGCCGATTGTGGTCGATAATTATACCGTCTGGAGAATTACCAACGCCTCACAGTTTCTGAGAACCGTTCAATCGGTAAGCGGCGGGGTGCAGCGTATTGATGAAGCGGTATATAACTCGGTACGCCGCAAGCTGTCGGAGGTCAATTATGAGAATATTATTAGTGAGGACACCGGACGGGGCAATATTAATGATGAGATTACTAAGGACGTAGTAGCTGCGTTGACCCGTGATAACTACGGCATAGAAGTCATTGACGTACGGATCAAGCGTACCGACCTGCCGGAAGAGAACAAGCAGAGTGTGTACAACCGGATGATCTCGGACCGCCAGTCCATTGCTGCGCGTTATCTGTCCGAAGGGGATGAGGAGTCCAGGAAGATCACCTCCAAGGCGGACCGCGCCTCCAGAGAGCTGATGGCCCAGGCCGAAGCCGACTCCAAGAAGATCATCGCCGAAGGTGAAGGAGAAGCCGCCAAGATCTATAACTTGGCCTATGGAAAATCTCCCCAGTTCTATAGCTTTTACCGCACGCTGCAGAGTTATGTGACCACGCTGAAGAATGAGCCGGTCATCATGATCCCGATCGATTCGCCTTATGCGAAGATACTGATGGGACAACAATAGATCCCCACTAGCAAACACCCCTTAGAACAAATTCGTTCTAAGGGGTGTTTGTCGATTTACCCGGCTGGTCCTAAGATTGTTATTTCAGGAAAATAGGCTTATCTGGATACTACTCTTAATATACTATGCTATATCACTTTTGTTCAAATCTAAGGAGTGTTGTATTAATGATGACTTTACTCTGGAGTGGGCTCATATGAATCAGAAGATAAAACGAGTGCTGCTTGGCAGCCCGATCCATCAGAAACCGGAGATTCTGGAGCATTTTCTGAAGTCGCTGCAGCGGCTCAACCTTAACAATATTGAGCTGCATTACTATCTGATTGATGATAATGGGGATACAGCTTCCAGTGAACTTCTGCAGCAGTTCGCCCAAAGCGGGAGAACAGTCTTCCTGGAATCCTCTGGTTACCATGATGACTATATACGCGATGACAATGCTCATGCCTGGCGTATCAGCCTTGTCTGGAAGGTGGCCGAGTTCAAAAATCAGATGATCCGGCGTGCGGAAGCTTTCGGCTATGATTATCTGTTTCTGGTTGATTCTGATCTTATTCTTCATCCAAGTACGCTGGAACAGCTGATCAGTTCAGGCAAGGACATTATCGCTGAAGTGTTCTGGACCCAGTGGCAGCCGGGCAAGCTGGAACAGCCGCAGGTGTGGATGCATGACGAATACAACCAATGGGAAGCGTTGCCGGGAGAAAAGCTTTCACCTGAGGAGATCAAGCGCCGCCTGCATGCTTTTCTGCTTAAGATGAGACAACCGGGAATCTATGAAGTCGGCGGACTTGGGGCCTGCACTCTGATCAGCACACAGGCCATTAAGTCCGGTGTCAGTTACAAGAAGGTCCGAAATCTCTCCTATTGGGGAGAGGATCGTCATTTCTGTATCCGTGCAGCAGCACTTGATATTCCTCTTTTCGTCGATACTCACTATCCGGCACTACATCTCTATAGAGACAGTGATCTTGACAAAGTGGAGGAGTTCGTACGGCAGTCAACAGCAACTCCTGGGACGGAGCCAAGCGAGCATGACGGGAAACGGAATGATGAAGAGCTGGAGCGGAGCGAAGAAGCTAATCTGATTAAGCTGCAAGCGGCTGATGCGGCGCATGCCACCACCCCGGCAGCGGCACAACGCCGACCCAAGCTGACTCTCACGATGATCGTTAAGAATGAAGCCTCAAGGTTCCTGCAGCAGATTCTGGAAGAGCACCGCAAATATATCGACGAGGCCGTTATTATCGATGATGGCAGCACAGATGGGACAGCAGAATTAGTTAAGGAGGTTCTTGGGGGAATTCCGCTTAAGTTGATTCATAATCCGGTCTCCCGCTTCAACAATGAATCCGAGCTGCGCAAGCAGCAGTGGGAAGCGGTGGTTGAGACCGGACCGGAATGGATTCTTAATCTGGACGGGGATGAGATGTTTGAATCCGGTTTTGCCGAAGAAGTGGACTCCCTGCTGAGAACGGAAGACTGCGACTTATTCTGCTTCCGCCTCTACGATTTCTGGGATGACAACCATTACCGCGAGGATAAGTACTGGCGGGCCCACCTGAGATACCGGCCGTTCCTGGTCCGCTACCGCCAAGACTTTACCTATCTCTGGAATGATCTACCGCAACACTCCGGGCGGTTGCCAGAGAATATTTGGGAATTGCCTCATCAATTGAGCAACCTGCGGATTAAGCATCTCGGTTGGTCGAAGCAGGAATTTCGGCTGGAAAAGTATATACGTTATATGCAACTGGACCCGGATGGCAAGTACGGCTGGAAGGAGCAATATCAATCCATCCTTGACGAGCATCCCCGTCTGTTGCCTTGGAGTGAATAGTAAGGGCATCCGTTTCTGTTACAGGAAGATCAGCAGTAGCGTACCCACCACGAAGCAGTAGTACGAAAAGTAAATCAGATTCCCCTTCGCCATAATGCCGATGAACCATCTCATGGCATAGTAGGTTGCGACGAGCGTGGTGAGGAAAGCGATCAGGTAGGGCATCGCCAGCGCGGAGCGGTTAGGGTCATGCACGATATCGGATGCACCCAGGATTAGTCCCCCGATGCTGATCGGGATGTAGAGCATGAACGAGAACTTCAAAGCGGTCTCCTGCTTCATGCCGACGGCAATGGAGGCAATCACAGTAGAACCGGAACGGCTGATGCCGGGAATCAGCGCCACCGCCTGAGCCAGCCCGACGATGATCGCGTCTCTTACGGTGAGGTTGCCGTCTCTTTTCTGGCCGCGCAGGTTGCGGATCAGCCAGAGGGCTACCCCGGTAATAAGTAGGCTGATGGATACGGTATGTACAGAGGTGAAGACGCGTTCGATCGTATCCTTGAAGAACACGGCGGCCACGGCAGCAGGAATCGTACCGATTACAATATAGATGCAGAACATGAACTCTGACCGGTACTTGGGTTCGCGCGTCTGCAGGTAACGGAAGAAGCCTGTAATCAGATCCAGGATGTCTTTGCGGAAGATGAAGCAGATGGCAATCAATGAGGCCGTGTTCGTCAAAATTTCAAAGGATAGCCCGTTCTGCTCCATGCCGAGCAGACGTTGTACGATGATCAAATGCCCGCTGGAAGAGACGGGGATCGGTTCCGTCACTCCCTGTACGAGCCCTAACAATAAGTATTTTAGCCAATCGAACCAATTCTCCATGAGTTCCTCCTAAATATAAACTGCAATTTCGTTAAGCCTGTCTTCTTCTTAGCCGCTTGGAAAAGACGTACAACCCGAAGCCGAGCAGGAACAGGGTGGCCGCCGGAAGAATGTAAGGCTTGACGATTTCGTCCACATGCTCCCATTGCGAGCCCAGCTTATAGCCCAGATAGACATAGATCGAAGTGATCGGAAGCATGGCAAGGAAAGTGTACAGACTGAATTTGAACACATTCATCTTGGCAATCCCGCAAGGGATGGAGATCAGCGTTCTCACACCGGGGATGAAGCGCCCGTAGAAGGCTACACCGCTGCCGTATTTATCAAAGAAACGGTCGGAGGCCTCCAGATGATGCGGACGGATGAAAAAATACTTCCCGTACTTAGCAATCGCAGGTCTGCCCCCGAACCGGCCCAGCGCGTACAATGTCAGCGGACCGAAGGTGCCTCCAACAGTCCCGGCCAGAATCGTAAGAATGAGCTTCATGTCCCCCAGATACACCCAATAGCCGGCAAGCGGCAGCACGATTTCGGCAGGTACGAATTCAAACGACAAGGCGATAACGATGCCTGCATACGACAAATCTTTGAAAAAGAGTATAAATTCTGTGATCCATTCTGTCATGCATTTCTCTCCCTTCTCAAACAAAAAGCCCCCTAATTAAAGGGGGCAGTCTCATCAACTGTCAGCACCCTCTCATCTTTGCAAGGCATCCGGGATGCCTCTAGTGCTGTGCCCGTTCTGCTTATAGCATGCCGGTCACAGCGGTATCATCGGGCGAAGCCCTCCACCGAACTCTGGATAAGAGTATTATTCAATTTGATAACATTAAAACACACCTATATACCATTAAGCAAGTTTGGGAGAAGGGAGAAATTTTGGATGAAAATATGAAAGCGTTATTTCAGCTCAATCTTAAACACATCGCCCGCCTGCCCGCCGAAGACGGCCATTCCGCCCTGCGGCAACCGGACTGAAGGATCTTTGCTCACTCTGGAGTGGCTTACGATCATCCCGTCGGCATCATATACAACGAATCCGCCGCTTGGAGGAGCTGTCACGGTCATGGTTTTGCCGGCAGCTTTCTTGTCAATCTTGAACCATACGCTCTGGCCGCCCGCAGGAACGGTGCTGGTTGAGGCCGGGCCTCCGTAGATCGGCTTCACCGCATCGCCGCTGATATACGCATTGCCGTCGATGGTTAGATATTCTGCACCGTTCTGCTTGGAGAAGGTCAGATCGAAGGCGTCTCTGCCGTTCATGACCGGGATTTCAGGCGCATTGACGGCGGTGTTCTCGTCCACAATCCGCGTCCCGGTGGCGTAGCCTTGTTCAACCTCAATAGTCTTCGTCAAGATGGAAGGGGAGAGGTAGAAAAAGGAATTGATTTTCTCATCCACAGCGTAATAATGCTTCCCGTCTCTCTGCGCCCAGGCCTGCTTCGTAGAAGCATTCAGCGGATTAGCGTCCAGCTTCTGGTACTCGTAAGTGACCATCAGCATTTGACCGATACCGGGGATAGTCACATGGGTGTTCAGCTTCAGATAAGTCTTGCCGTTCTTCTGCTGATCGAAGCTCACGGCTGCACTGCCGTCCGGGCTTGTGAAGTGTCCCTTGCCGGTATAAATATACTTCTGCGCTGGAATGAGTCCGCCCTCCAGCTCAGGCAGGTTGAGCGCTCCGTCCTTAATGGCTATGGCAGTGGTTGCGCCGACAGTCCCGTATAATCCAGAATAGGCTTCCAACTCGGCAGGCATCGCCGCTTTGACTGGAGGAGTGAAGGTGGCGTCCGGCAGAATCTTATTAATCTTCCCGGTGTCCTTCAGGTAGGCCAGCAGCACATTGGAGGCAAAAATGGTGTTATAGATGGAGCTTCCCCCCGACGAGAGCACTGCGATGGATATATCGGATTCCGGCAGGGTAATCAGGTCAGCGTGATACATGATGGTATCTCCGCCTTTGGATAAGGCCTTGATTCCGTAATCACCGAATGGTGCCAGATCTACGGCATCCCAGCCCAGACCGTAATTGAAAGAGTTGGTCTCCTCGGGTACCCAGAGTCCATTCTTATATTCCGGCTTACGCATCGCTTCGGCGGAGGCTTCCGACAGAATGTCCGGGTGCTTGCCGTTCAGCATCTCGGCGAATGTGGTCAGATCTTCGGCTGTGGAATAGAGGCCGCCTGCTCCGAGGATATTGGCGTTCTCGGCGGGCGTTGCCTGCTTAAGGCCAGGGAAGTAGGTCTTGGCAAGCTGCTGCCGGTTAAAGGTATCCAGCGGCGTTTTGGTAGAGCTTAACTTCAGCGGGCTGCTCATATGCTGGTCCAGGAACTCTGTATAGCTGCTGCCGGTTACCTGCTCAATCATCAGTTCCAGCAGTTGAAAGCCGTCATTGCAGTATACGGAATAGGCTCCCGGATCGGATTTCAGCCGTTCGGACTGAAGCCTGGTCAGCAGGTCATCATGATTCTGTGTATCGCTATCGTCCATCAGAATGCTGTTCCCGTAGTGGCTGCCGTACAGGCCCGAGGAATGGTTCATTAACATGCGCGGCGTGATCTTCTTGTAGCGCTCATCGGCCATCTTGAACTGCGGCAGATACGTAGTCAGCGGCTGATCAATGTCAATCACCTTATCTTCGGCAAGCATCATTGTGGCTGCGGAGACATGCATTTTGCTAACAGAGCCGATGCCGAACATGGTATCCTTCGTGACGGGGGTCCCGGCTGCCTTATCGGACAGACCGTAGCCGCCGGACACCGTAATTTTACCTTGATCCCTGATAGCATACTGCATGCCGCTTACCCCGTAGTCGGATACGATCTTCGAGCCCAGCAGGCGGGCCGTTTCTTGCACTGGGCTCTCCTTTTCCTGCGCAGACGCCTGGGCTGCGGGGATCACCAGCATGGCCGCCAGTACGACTGAAGTTAACTTGTTCATCTTGAACTCCTCCTCTTGTGTCTCTTAGATAATCTTCCTGAAGTTATCATACAGGCAGAAGAGAGGAGCGTGGCCGAATAACCCTGAAACGTTAATAACGATCCCTAAAGTGCACTTTATATAGAAGCTTCGCGTGAGAAGGGGAGGACCACCATATTGTTGAATTCCCGATGCCCGGCTTCAATCGTCATATTGCCGCCGTACTTCTCGCAGATTCTGGAGATATTGGTCAGGCCGATGCCGTGGTATTCCGGGTCGGGCTTCCGGCTCCGCAAAGAGGTGGTCTCCGGGGCGGTATGATTCAGGATGCGGATGAACAACGCGGATTCGCTGGAGTGCATCTGGATCAGAATGTAGCGGTCCTCGGCGAGCCGTACTTTTTTGGAGGCTTCAATGGCATTGTCCAGCATATTGCCCAGCACGACGCACAGGTCATAACGGTCGATATGAAGCTCACCAGGCAGCAGCTTAAGCCGGGTATCGATTCGGATGCCGTTGGCTTGTCCGATATTCAGCGTGTTCGTGACCAGCGCATCCACCGCCAGATGGCCGGTGTTGACCCGCTGGTAGGCATCCTCCACTTTATTCAGCGTAAGCTTGATATGTTCGAGAGCCGCCGCCGGATCATCCCGCCGGATACACTCTTCAATGTAGAGGAACTGCTGATGGGTGTCGTGGATAATTCTTTTGATCGACTTGAAGCTGTGGACCGTCTTCTCATAGTTGGCGTCCTGATAGTTCATCTGGTGCTGGAGCTGGGCGTTCTCATGCATGAACTGGAACTTGTCGGTAATGGTATCGAAGATATAGACGATCATCACATTCAGGAACAGGAAGCCGAGAATCGCAATGAAATAATAGATATCCTTCTTCGAGTCTTCGGTGAGGACATTGATCTGATAGGTGCTGATAAGCGGGACGAGCAGGAACATCACATAATACAGGTAGGGCAGGGAGACGCTTCGCCGCTTGGAGATCAGCCGGATGATCTGAATCACCGGGAACATAATAATGCAGCTAAGGATCAGCCCCTTGATGAAGGCCGACCGGTCAATCCCCGCACCCGAGTTCATGCTGGTATAGTCAACCGAATCTATCATTGAGAAAATATACAGCGAGATAAAGCTGACCACTGTCATCAGCACAGCGTAGAGCAGGGAAAAGATCGCCTGGGTCTTCACCTCCACCTTATAGGCTTGCGCCATACTGAAGATCATCAGCAAAGCTACGCCGGAGGAGAATAGAGGGGACAGCGGGGTGACCAGGTAGAGGAAGCAGAGTACCCCGTAGATCAGGAAGTATATGATCCGGTTGGGCTTCCTGGCAGCTTTGTCAAATACCGAGGCGAAGAAGAACTGGGTCTGAAAACACATCACCAGCAGCACACAGACGATAAGGGTCAGATTATAGTGAGTCATACGAGCTACCCTTCATGATCATGAATTTGGTGTAGAAGTCCTTAACCTCTTTGATTTTGGACCGGCCGATGGGGAACTCCTGCCCGCCCGACATCAATGCGGAGCCGCCCGCGAACTTGTGGACATGCAGCAGGTTGATGATAATCGAACGGTGGATATGCAGAAAATGGCTGTCCCGTAAGGCTGAAGCGTACTCGGCAATAATTCCTCTAGTCTCATAGATTCCTGTGGTGGTAATCACATGCAGCTTGCTCTTGACCGTTAGACTCTTGGCCGCCTCAATCCCGATAATATCATCATGCCGCAAGACGACCTCCTCATACCCGGACTTGATGACCATGAATTTCTTATCCTGGGCCTGGAAGTAATCACACAGCTTAAGGATCTTCTCCTCCAGGAGCTGCGGGGCGACCGGCTTGATCAGATACTGGAAGGTAATCACGTCGAAGCTCTCCACCATATATTCTGGATAGCTGGTCAGGAATATGATCTGTTCGTCAAAATGCTTCTGGCTTCTCAAGCGGCGCGCCGCCATAATCCCGTTCATGCCGCCCATCTCCACATCCAGAATCAGGATATGGAAGGGGGCTCCGCCCCGTTCATAGTGGGAGATTAGGTCTTCTCCCGAAGAAAACAGCTCGATTTCAAATTCGGTATCCGTCTTGACGGATAACCCGACCAGAATCCTCTTCACCCGCTCCCGCTGCTGTTCTTCATCCTCACATATCGCTACCCGATACATCCAAAGGCCCCCTTTCACTTCCGGCTCAATGCCTAAGCAGATATTTGTACACAACATTATATAGTATTGTCCAGGGGAATGAGCAGATCAGGGGGCCAAACGCATAAGTTAATCCCTGGACTGCGGTAGGGGAGCGGTGAAAATCCGGAGATCAAGGCGAACGCTTCGCTTTTACGCGGGGCGTTCCGCCCGCTCCGCTGTTTGAGCGTAAGCCCCAGGAACAGTTGTCACTTCCACAGCCGCAACAGCGGCCCTGCTTCGCCGTATACGGGATCACGCTCCGGCAGCGGGACTTCGCGGATCTCGGGGAGCGCCGCAGCGAAGTCATCCGGACCCGCCTGGCGGGTGTTATAGTCCATGCCGCCGGGATATGCGCCTGCAATACGGAAGTCCGGCGTGGCCGTGAGCTTCTTGTGTGCCGTCCCGGCAGGCAGCACCACAACGTCACCGGCCTCCACGTTGGCTGTGTATCCGGCATCTCCGCCAAGCTGGAGCTTGGCGTTGCCGGAGATCACCCCAAGCACCTCATGCGCGTTGCTGTGATAGTGGTGGTAGGGGAAGACGCCATTCACCCAGCTATTCAGCCAGCCGTTGTTATTGAAGACCTGTTCAGTGTCTTCCGGGTGGTCCCGGAGAACCCCTTTATACAGCACAGCAGGAAGCTGAGGATTATTAGGCAGCAGTCCATCCGGCTCGAAGCTGAGCTTAATTATAGATTCGTCCTGCTCCCGGCCTGTAGAGTTATGTTCTGACATACGGATCATCTCCTACGTGAATTTTGGTATATGTATATAGAATTACCCTAAGGTTGGTAATGTAACTTCTGAAAATAAATTTCGTTAAAAGGTGAGAATCCCAGGTATTGATGGTACAACATCAGCTTTAAAACTGTAAGAATGAACCTCAGGGGCGTTAAAGGCTGAGCATGAACGTTGAGCTAACATTAGGCTGATACCGCACCCGTAGCTGACTTCTACTCATAAATTTAAGTAGTTGATTGTATTTCCTGCAATAGAAAATGCATAACTGACCGCAAAATGGGATTCTATTGTATTTCATACAGTGGAATGTTGTGTTCTGGATGAAAACTGGCCTTTATTCAACATTCGATTGTCCTCAGCCTGTGATTGGTGAAATTATAAGTGCAATTAATATAGCGGGGCTATTTTCTACCTGCTTGTAAAAGGGTAATTGATGGCATACAGTGTAACGTAGCTGTTATAGATGGTTGCGAAAGGGAGGGGTTATAGTGAGAATTATCCGTAAAATCAGTACCCTGCTGGCGGCCGCGCTGCTGCTGCCTGCCATTCTGGTGCCGCCGGGGGCAAAGGCTGCTCCCGCCGAGGCGAAGGCTGCACCGGCCGGGACGGTGGCCGCTGCCGCTTCACCCGCCCAGAGTCTGGCCACGAACGGGCTGGTGCCGCTGACCGGCGCGATCAACGGAAATCTGCCGATTCATATGTCCATTAAGGTGGAGAGCGGCGGGAAGCTGACCGGAAGTTATTATTATGATAAATACAAGAAGACAATCAGACTCACTGGTACAGTCAGCGGCAAATACGCGAATATGTATGAATACGATGCGAAGGGCAAGGAAACAGGCCATTTCGAAGGCTGGTGGATTCCCGGCACCGGCTTCGCCGGAGTATGGAGCAACCCGGACGGCACCCGCCAGCTGCCGGTAGAAGCTTTGACGGCTGCCGCCGCAGCCAGCGCCAAGGTGCCGGCAGCAGCGGACTGGAGCGGAGAGTGGTATATGGAGACTTATTCGCCCTTCTTCGGATCTTATGTTGAATTCAGCAATGTGAAGAGTGATAAGCTGATCTTCTCGTTGGATGCTTACGATGGCGCCCATTCCGGTCAGCTGTATGAAGAATCGGCAGTAATCCGCAAACGGATGGCTGTCTACAAGGAAGAGGACGGTTCCGTAGTCTTTTTCTATCTGCTGAATGGCAATCTGTATGTCACCAGCCCTTCGCCGGTGTATTCTGCCGGGGCGAATGTAACCTACACCGGCCACTATACAAGAGACCCGCAAGAGACCGTCTACACGCTGCGGGATACCGGTGTCTTCAAGACGGCCGCAGATGATAAAGCCTTCCGTAAGCTGGTAGGAGAAGATTATGATTTGTTCCTGTACAGTATGCAGCTGCTGGATGAACCGAAGGATCTGGACGGCAAGGGGGCAAAGGTGGTAGAGGGCGGCGTGAGAGGGCTGTTCACCCTTACGGAAGCCATCATCATGTATGATAAGCAGGGGCATTTCTGGGCAGCTGCGCTCGATTCGGATGAAGCCTCTGATTCAGAGGAGATTCCCGAGACCTTCGTGCGGTTCTATACGAATGTTCCTGGCACCAGCAAGCTGCCGAAGACGATTGTGAAATGGATGGAGGGTTTTCCCGATTATACGGTGGTCTACATGAATTTCTAAATCTTGCGCCAGAGCGTTTTAAGTTCCCCATAACGGGTACATTGAAAAAGTGAGGGTCCGACTGGCATGGGTAGCTACTGCACAAGAATTAGTGTACACCGGTGATGTCAGCGGATTCGCATGTCCTGCAGCTTTTCACTGAAAGGACGGGACAGCGCGCATGCGCAGGTCCTGCCGCTATAATGGAAGCTGCGGGTGCAACAAGAAACGGTATGCCTAACCCCTGACCGGGGGGCGGCATACCGTTTTTGTATGGATTCTGTAATCGCCGAAGTTCCGGCACGGAATCAAGTATATAGACGCTTCCAGTTGGCATACCAGCGCTCGACCTTGGCGGATGGAGTGAGCTTCAGGTCCCGCCAGAGCAGGCTGCGGAGCTTCTCATATTGCTCCTGTACGAAGCTCAGCTCGCCCAGCCGGTTATAGAATTCCATGAGTGCCAGGTAACCTGGCTCGTGGTAGGGATGCAGCTCCACAATCCGCTGATAGGTGTTGACCGCCTTGGTGATATTATCCTTGACGGTATAATAGTCAGCCAGCTCTGTGGCATGCTGCAGGGAGAGGTTTCTCAGCCGCTGCCGTTCACTCTCGGCCCACAGATACTCATAATCCCCCAGGTAATCGCCGGTATAGAGTTTCAGTAGCTCCTCATGCTCCGCGGCGTTATAATCATCCACCGGGTCCAGGGAGACGACACCTTCCTCCCACAGCACCGCATCGATCTGCGCGTCGCCGCTCTCCAGCATATACCCCTCGCCTACGCTCGCATTGCTGATCACAAGGCCGATGTCGGCCCGTTTCAGCGATTGCCTGATCTGGTAGATGGCCGTATACAGATGAGTGGAGGCACGCTTGAATGATGCCTCGGGCCAGAGCAGCTCGACCAGCTTGTCCTTGACGATAATCCGGTCATGATGATACAGCAGGAAGGCGAACAGCTCCTGGGCTTTGGAAGTCCGCCAGCGGAAATCCCGGATAGGAACACCTCCCCGTTCGAACTGGATGGCATTGAAGCAGCGGATCAGCAGCGAGTCCGGCTTGTCCGTGTGAAGCTGGTTGATCTTCCGGCTCCTGATTCGCTGGAGGGTCCGGCTCAGCCGTTCCCTGGAGACCGGCTTGAGCAGATAATCCTGCGCGCTGACCTCGAAGGCTTCCAGCGCGAAGCTGTTATGGGCGGAGACGAATACAATGGCTGAGCCGGGACAGCTCTCCTCCAGCTGCTTCGCAGCCTCCATGCCGTTCAGCCCCGGCATATCAATATCAAGAAAGATAATATCTGCCTCCCAGCCGGCCGCTTCGCTCATAGCCAGCTGGGGGTTGGTATAGGTTGCCGTTACAATGGTCGATCCCAGCGCCCTGAGCGTCGATTCCAGCTGAATCAGGGCGAGTCGTTCATCATCGATCAGCACTACCCTAAGCATTGTAGCACCTCCTTGTACAGGATATAGCGGATGGAGAATGGTTCACTCGATACGCCGGAGTGGAATCATAAAGGAGACGGTGGTTCCAAAGCCGGGACGGCTCTGAATGGACAAGCCTTGCCCGTAGCGTTCAATCAGCCTCCGGTTCGTATTCCATATCCCGATACCGGAGCTCTTGTCTTTATGCTTCATCAGCAGGCGGTTAATGTGCGCCTGCTCCATGCCTCTGCCATTGTCTTGCACCGCAAGCCGGACATGCTCCTCCTCCTCTTCAATGCGGATAGTAAGTAGGCCTCCCTCTATAAGACTGAGCAGCCCGTGACGGACAGCATTCTCTACCAGCGGCTGCAAGATCAGCGGGGGAACCCGCAGCAGTCCGGTATAATTCCGTTCCCACTTGACCTCCAGCCGTTCGCCGAACCGCACCTTCTCAATATATAAATAGGCCTCCACTAACGATAGCTCCTGCTTCAAATGAATCAGTGTACCGGTATTCATCAGGTCGAAGCTTGAGCGCAGGTAGGAGGAGAAGGCCTCAATCAGCTGCTGCATCTGGCAGAGATCAATGGTACTGAGCGTGGCGATGGAGTTCAGGGCATTGAACAGGAAATGAGGGCGGATCTGCGCCTGGAGGTAAGCCATCTCCAGCCGCAGGCTGTGAGCGACGGTCTGCTTCAGCCGCGCCAGCCCGGTAACCCGGTATTTCAATTCCAGGCTGTCTACCGGCTTAGTCACATAATCATTAGCCCCCTGCTGAAATCCGTAGTAGATCTCCTCACGCATAGCACGTGCCGTCAGCAGCAGCACCGGTAACTCTGACACCGGATAACGCTCCCTTACCCGGCGGGTAAGCTCATAGCCGGACATGCCGGGCATCATCACATCGGTAATCAGCAGATCCCATGATTCCTCCTCCAGCCGGATCAGGGCTTCCTCCCCGCTTAACACAGAGGTCAACTGATAGATATCCTCATGCAAAATGGTCGCGAGCACCCGGAGATTAACCGGGTCATCGTCAACAGCCAGTATCTTCAGTTCGGCTCCCTCCGTATCCAAGCCGGAGGGGGACGGAGGCACTCCCGCAAGGAATGGCTCTTCGTCCTTATTGCGCACATGGACACTCCGGCCGGTGTATGCAGCGCCCGGCGCTTCCACTGCTTCCATCCTGCCGAACTGCTCATCCGTGAAAAAGGCTTCGTCAGCCAGCTGCAGGGTGAAGCGGAAGACCGAGCCTTCCCCAAGCCTGGACTCCACGGTCAGCCTTCCCCCGTGCAGCTCCACCAGCTGCCGGGTAATGCCGAGGCCCAGACCCAGGCCACCACGGTCCTGTCCGCCTGCCTGTTCATAAGGAAGGAAGATACGCGCGAGCGCTTCTTCCTCCATCCCCGCACCTGTGTCAGCCACGCTGATCAGCAGCTTCCCGTCCGCTTCTTCGGCAGTCACAAGGATACTTCCCTGCTCGGTCCATTTCACGGCATTATGTATCAGGTTGAAGAGAATCTGGATCAGCCGCTTCTCATCGGCCCATACACGCGGCAGCGAAGCGGATACGCTTACATGAAGCGTCAGGTTCTTGCCGTCCGTTAAGTAACGGAGCATATCCGCAACTCCTGCCGCTGTAGTATAGACAGATAACGGCACCGGATGAAGGACCATCCGGTTCTCCCGCAGCAGGGTGAGATCCAGCAGATCATCCAGCAGCTGTGACATTTGCCGTCCGATGCGTACCAGCAGCTCCAGGTCTCCGGCTTCTTCATCCGGGGAGGCTGCCCGCTTCTTGTCGTATTCCGACTGGGCAATGCTCATCATGCCGTGCAGCGGTGTCCGCAACTCATGCGAGGTATTCATCAGGAACCGGTCCTTCTGCTTGTCCGCTTGCAGCAGCTGTTCATAGAGCTGCCTGTTCTCATTGGACCGCCGGATATACTGCTTCAGGGCATAGGCAGAGAAACCGGCGATAGCAGCCAGGATATCTATGGAGTAGAACGGAAGATTCTTCCGGTAACTATTCACCGTGGTTCCCCAAATCACCCCGGATAGAATCGAGGAGCCGATGAAGGTAAGGAACCCGACGTCTTTTTTTTGCTTATAGACCATAATTCCGAATAGCACAAACATCCAGCAGGGGGGGATCATATACAGGAGGCTGAAATAAATAGTGGCATTGGACAGAACGATATGAATCGGAAGGAAGCAAAGGCAAAGTGTATAGAGCAGAAGAAGCAAGCTGTACACCTTGAAGGCCCGGCTGACTGCCTGGGCACTGTAGAATTTGTAGGTAAGCAGCAGCATGAAAAAGACCATCCATACATAAGACAGCAGCTTGACCTTGATTCCCCAGGTATAGTTCAGCGGCAGCACAAGGAACAGCAGGACGTCATTATCCGCTGCGATGGAGACGGCTATGATGATCAACATAAGCGCAAATAAGAGCAGAGACGGGTGTTCTTTGTCAAGCAGGTACAGAATACAGACATACAGCGCGTGCAGAAGAAGGATGATGATCGTAGCTAACTGAAAAGAGGTAGAGTACCAGCGCTCCTTCTGAACCATAGACTGGGCGCCGAAACGGATGGAATAGGAAATGCCTGCCTTCTCCCCATGCTCATAATTGGCAGTCTGGATCAGGACAAGCATGTCCTTCGTCCCTTCCGGGGGGAGATAGTGAACGGCATAGGGAATGGCCATGGGATGGTACAGCTCCTTGCGCGCTGCGGGTTGACCCATAGCCTGAAGGGGGCGGCCGTTAATCTCAATCCGGGAAGAAGCCTGGATCTGCTGGACCCAGAAGCTGTAGGGCTCATCCAGCGGCTGATCGACCAGAATGCGGAGGGCAAATGTGCCATAGCCCAGAGAGGAACCGGACAGGGAATCCTTCCAGTTGCCGGGTACCTCTACAGGGACAGCGGCTCCGGCGGCGCCTGAGCGGATATCGCTTTCGCTGACCAGACGGTTAGGATAAAATTCCCATGTCCCGTCGAGGACAAGCGAATGGGCATCCTTGAAGGTCCAGCCGCGTAAATCAAGCACGCCTGCATCCGCACTGGGCTGCTCCGGCAAGGCAAAAATCTGCTGCCACGCCCTTTGCATCCCCAATAACAGAGTCATATATATCACGATTAACGTCAGATGCTTCATGTAATATTTGGAATTTTTATTCATCATTCAGTAAGAATTCGACAAAGCAAAGGCAGAACCTCTAAAAAAATTAAATAAATTCTGTGACAATCCGGAGGGGCTTCTGTGAATGATCCTGGCGGTTTATGTCAGAATCAGACTCGTTCTTTTGTCCTGCTTTCCAGGCAGGCCAATAGTGCTGCTTGCACAGCCCTTTCGCATAGTGTCTTCTGTTGCAGTCCTCTTTCGTACATTTTCTTTCATTGATGGCTCTGAGTCTTCCCATGTATGCATCCCTCCATAACGGTATCGTTTCAAGTCAAGCCCATTATAGAGAACCCTCATAGACAAGAACTGAACAAAAATGGAATTAAAATTCCAGTTAATTCTAATCGTATTTAACCTCCGGTCTGCATATAAATGATGTACCAAGTCCGACAAAACCACTAAATGAAAACCATTAGTTAAAGGAGGGGAGCTTTTGCCCACAGAAGCTGCAACCTTACGTGAGCAAATTCTGAAGCTGACAGGAGAATATTACGACATTCGTTGGCCCGGCCGGTCCTTCGTACCTGGACGCGATTACGTGCCGGTAAGCGGCAAGGTGTTCGATGGCGAAGAATTGATGAGTCTGGTGGATGCTTCACTTGATTTCCACCTGACAGCGGGCAGGTATACTGGCGAATTCGAGCGCAGGTTCTCCCAGATTATGGAGAGAAAGCATACCCTGCTGGTTAACTCGGGTTCGAGCGCGAATCTGCTTGCTGTCGCAGCACTTACCTCGCCGCTGCTCGGCGAACGCCGGCTGCGGCCGGGCGATGAGGTGATCACCGTTGCCGCCGGATTTCCAACCACGGTCAATCCGCTGATACAGCATGGACTTATTCCAGTATTCGTCGATGTTGAGCTGCCCACCTACAATATAAATACAGCTCAGCTGGACGCCGCGCTCAGCCCCCGTACCAAAGCGGTCATGCTGGCGCACACACTGGGCAATCCCTTCGATCTGGCCAGTGTTAAGGCATTCACGGACCGGCATGGACTGTGGCTGATTGAGGATACCTGCGATGCTGTCGGATCACTGTATGAAGGCCGGCCGGCAGGTTCCTTCGGCGATCTGGCCACGGTCAGCTTCTTCCCTGCCCATCATTTGACCATGGGCGAGGGCGGAGCGGTACTCACCTCCGGTGCCAGGCTCAAAAAAATTGTCGAATCGCTCCGTGACTGGGGCAGGGACTGCTGGTGCCAGCCGGGAACCGACAATACCTGCGGCAAGCGGTTTGACTGGACTAAGGGAGACCTGCCTGCCGGATACGACCACAAATATACGTATAGCCACATTGGCTACAATCTGAAGGCTACAGATATGCAGGCCGCCATCGGAGTCTCCCAACTGGAGAAGCTGGAAGGGTTCCATGCTGCACGCAGACGTAACTTTGACTATATGAAGGCAGCGCTGAAGCCTGCGGAGGAATGGCTTATTCTTCCACAGGCGACGCCGCGCAGTGATCCGAGCTGGTTCGGCTTCCCGCTGACCGTGAGGGAGGATGCGCCCCTCACGCGCAATGAAATCGTGCGCAGGCTGGAGAAGGCGCGGGTTGGCACCCGGCTCTTGTTCGCCGGGAATCTGCTCAAGCAGCCTGCCTACTCCGGTGTGGCGCACCGTGTCGCCGCGCCGCTCATTCAGACGGACAGGATCATGAACGATACGTTCTGGGTGGGAATCTATCCGGGACTTTCGACAGAGATGCTGGATTATACTGCCGAGGTATTGCTGGGCTTGCTGAAAGGTAAGGAGGTAACAAGATGAAGGTAGTCATTCTGGCCGGGGGCTACGGGACCCGGATCAGTGAAGAGACCGATGTGAAGCCCAAGCCGATGATTGAGATCGGCGACAAGCCGCTGCTGGTGCATATTATGGAGAATTATGCTGCTTACGGCTTCGATGATTTTGTCATTTGCCTGGGATATTTGGGGCATGTCATTAAACAATATTTCTCCGACTTCTATCTCCAGAGCTCGGATATTTCTTTCGATTTCGGTAATGGCAACCAGATCACCCGCCATAACCGTCAGCTGCGAAACTGGAAGGTAACGCTCGCGGACACAGGCAAAGAAGCGATGACTGGCGGAAGAATCCGGCAAGTCCAGAAATACATCGGAAATGAACCGTTCATGCTGACCTATGGGGATGGTGTTGCGGATATTAATATACAGCAGTTACTGGACTTCCATCGCTCTCACGGGAAGCTGGCGACTGTGACTGCTGTTCAGCCGTCGGGCCGTTTCGGTGCGCTGGACCTAGCAGAGGATACCAAGGTAACCGGATTCGTAGAGAAGCCCAAAGGGGACGAAGGATGGGTGAACGGCGGCTTCTTCGTACTAGAGCCCGAGGTATTCTCTCTAATCGAAAGTGACAGCACCGTCTGGGAGCAGGAGCCGCTCCGGGAGCTGGCAGCGCGGGATGAGCTAAGGGCTTACAAGCATCACGGGTTCTGGCAGCCGATGGATACACTCCGCGACAAGCGTTATCTGGAGGAGCTGTGGCGGGAGGGAGGACTCCCGTGGATGAGAACGAACTGACAGCGGCGAGATTCTGGAAGGGGCGGCGTGTCTTCGTAACCGGACACACCGGCTTCAAGGGAAGCTGGCTCACCCGGTGGCTGACGATGCTGGGCGCAAGCGTCAGCGGTTATGCCTGGGACCGGGATGAGTATAAGCTCTTCCCGCTGATCGGAGCTGCGCCTGAGGTCCATACGGTCTGGGGGGATGTACGGAACCGGCAGCGCCTGGATGCAGCGCTGCGGGAAGCGGCCCCGGAGGTGGTATTCCATCTGGCTGCCCAGCCGCTGGTCCGCACCTCTTACCAGTTCCCGGCCGATACCTTCGAGGTGAATGTGATGGGAACAGTGAATCTGCTGGAGGCGGTCGCAAGCTCGGTTGATTCCGGGATCCCTGTTAAAGCTGTCGTTAACGTTACGACGGATAAGTGCTATGACAACCGTGAATGGATCTGGGGTTACCGCGAGACCGATCCGCTGGGCGGCTATGACCCTTACTCTTCCAGCAAGGCGTGTTCCGAGCTGGTGACGCAGGCTTACCGCAACAGCTACTTCCATCCGGCGCGTTATGCCGAGCATGGCGTGGCTGTCGCTACCGCCAGGGCGGGGAATGTCATCGGGGGCGGCGATGATTCCCAGGACCGGCTGGTGCCGGACTGCCTGCGGTCATTCGCCGCTGGCTTGAGGCCGCTGCTGCGCAGCCCGGCGGCGACGCGACCCTGGCAGCATGTGCTTGAGCCGCTTAGCGGCTATCTGCTGCTGGCCGAGAAGCTGGTGCAGGAGGGGGCGGAGTATGCTGCCGCCTGGAATTTCGGCCCTGAGGAGCAGAGCGTTCACAGTGTCGAGAAGGTGGCCGTCCGGCTCGCAGCGCTCTGGGGAGAGGGAGCGGGTATTGATATCACTGGTATCTCCGGGCTGCATGAGGCTGGTGAACTGCAGCTTGACAGCACCAAGGCCCGCCGCCTGCTGGGCTGGCGCTCCCGCTGGAGTGTTGAGCAGGCTCTGCAGAAGACGGTGGAATGGCAGAGAGCGCTGGATGCAGGGCAGGATATGCGGAACATCAGCGAGCAGCAGATTCGCGAATATATGACACAGAACCTATAGGAGGGCACTAATGATTACTATCAGTCTATGTATGATTGTGCGCGATGAAGAGAACGGCCTGGGCCGGTGCCTGGATGGTGTGAAGGATATTGCGGACGAAATCGTCATTGTCGACACAGGCTCCACGGACCGGACCAAGGAGATTGCTGCGGAATATGGTGCAGTGATTTATGATTTTGAATGGATTGACGATTTCGCGGCAGCACGCAACGAAGCCTTCAGCAAGGCGACTAAGGATTATATTCTGTGGCTGGATGCAGATGATACCATTGAGGAAATCGACCGGGTGCGCTTCAAAAAGCTGAAGGAGACATTATCTCCGCAGTACCAGTCTGTGACTATGCCCTACAATCTGGCCTTCGACAGCGAGGGCAAAGTAACCTCAAGCCTGAGACGCAACCGGCTGGTCCGCCGGGACTGCGGCTTCCAGTGGATCGGACCGGTGCATGAGTATTTGGCGGTTGCCGGCAATACCATAGATAGCGATGTCTGTATTACTCATAAGAAGGATAAGGTTCATACGGACCGCAACCTGCGAATCTACCGTGGGCGTCTGGCCAAGGGCGAGGAGTTCTCGCCGCGTGATCTCTACTACTTCGCGAACGAGCTCCGAGATCATGCGATCCATGAAGAAGCGCTGGAATATTACGAGAAGTTCCTGCAGACCGGCCAGGGCTGGGTTGAGGATAACTATCAGGCCTGCCTGAAGATGGCGGAATGCCACGGGCATCTGAACAACAAGTCCGGGAAAATGAGCGCGCTGTATCGTACCCTGAACTATGATATCCCCCGTTCCGAATTCTGCTGCCGCCTGGGAAGTGAATTCGTAGAAGCTGGAGAGTTCGGGCGGGCGATCTACTGGTTCGAACAGGCGATTACGCTGCCGCGAAGATCTACCCTGGGACTTCAGGATATGACCTCTACCACCTGGGTGCCACATCTGCAATTGTGCGTATGCTATGACCGCCTGGGTCAGTACATGAAGGCTAATTATCATAATGAGACAGCACTATTCTATTATCCTACACACCCAAGTATGCTGCATAACCGGAAATATTATAAAGAACTCCTGGGTGATTCCTTCAGCGAATTATTTAAAGTCTCTTAAGCAGGTAATCTGCTGCTTCCAAGGCTGCATAATAGACAGGCAACGTTCTCCGGAACGGGCCTGTCTATTTATTTTGCAGGACGATAATTAGATAAATAGGTATTTTTACACATTTATTGCGAGGCACATGAATACCATTAAAGTAAATAAGTCCACCTAAAATAAAGGAGTGATGTTATGGTACGCCATTACACCCAACTGGAAATCATTAATTTATCGAAATTGCCTCCGACCACAGTGAAGAGATGGCTGGAATATTTCTCTTACTTCGTCCCGGGGACCCGCCAAGGAGATCAGGTGCTCTATCCCTATGAAACTCTGAAACTGTTAAAACGAATCAGTGAGCTGCGCATGGAACGCTATCATCTAAGCACCATTGTGCGCCTGCTGATCGAGGAGGGATTCCCGATGTACAGTAAAAGTGAACAAGAGCTTCCCGTACCAGAGCGAACGGAAAACCGTATGGACGAGGCCCCGGAGCCGGACAGACAGCAGCAGCTTGTGGCCTCGCTCTCCTCCCTGGCCAATGAGCTGATCCGGATTGCGGATCATCTCAATCACTGGAAGGTTCAATAGGCTGCACAAACTTGGGAGAATTCTGCGAGCGGCTCCCTTCATGATCAGGGCTTGTCCATTTCTAGCCGCGAGAAAGAATGACGGTTGCCCGCTATTCTTCATCTTCCTCAATTTCAGTAGTTAGTTCTTCTTCCAGCAATCGCGCCGACAAGGCACCAGAGTCACTCAGCAAACGCAGAATCCGGTCCATCTTGCTGAGACTAAGCCACTGGCCCTTGGTAATCTCTTCGAGCAATCTGGCGGTTGTATTATTCAACTGGATCATGTTGACAAAGTTCATATTTCCGGGATTAGACAGCACGAAGGCCTGCATCGCTTCTGCTTCTGCATTGATAATGTGAGACAAAGACATCTCGTTGATTGCGATAGAGGTGAGCAGGAGAGAGATGCTTTCCTCCCGCGTAAGCGAGATATCGGGAGTTATATTGGGGATGTGGGGCATTGACATGCAGATCTCCTCCAAAACGTGAAAGGTTGCTTTGCGCTTAATTATCTAGTCATAGCTATGTATACTTCAGGCACAGATTGTCCTATTCCTGTTATTCTCTGAAATCCGCCAAATCCGATATACCTGGGACAAATGGTGATAGGGACAAGTCAAAAGCACATATATATAACAGTAACTAAATCAAAGCAGGCAGCGGGGGGGATGAAGCGATGCTACAGCGGGAACGGTTGATCAAAGCGATTATTCTGGCTGCGGCGCTGGAGGAAGAAGCGGTCTCGGCTCTGATCGCGGTTGAAATCCGCAAGCTGGAATATATGTATGATGATGAATACGGCTGGGAAGAAGAATTAGAGATGGGGGGGCTTGACGCCCTGCAGGAGGCGGTGGCCAGAATCATCACGGCCCTGGCCCAGCATCAGGCCATGATCTGCCGGACGCTGGAAACCAGCAGACGGCTGGTGCGAGAGGTAAATGGGTATGAAGGCTGAAGCCCGGAAATCGGAGGATGAGCTATTGGTAGAGGCGATTCATAAAACAATGGGACAGATGGAGCAGCTGAAGCAGGCTTGTCTGCGGCTCTCGGTCAATGCGGATGACGAGCTGGCGCTGTTCATGCGCGAGACAGAACGGCTGCTTGAACGAGCTCAGTCCACAGGCCGGGAGGCTGAGAGGCAAGAACCGGAGCATCGGGAGCAGGTATCCACCGTTATCAAGCAGACAATCCGTCCTGCAGATGCCTATGTATCCGGGGGCAAATATCTCTATAATACGGGTAAGTCCGTCCGGTTCATCCAGCGGCGCTCCGCGCAGGCCACGCGCAAGCGGACGTCCCATAAGAAGCGAGGACGGACAGTAGGAGTGCGCGCAGCCAGCGAACGCAAGCGGCAGCAGCGGCAACAGCTGAAGCCTGCTATCCAGCCGCAGCAGCCAAAGAGGGTAGTGGAGCCGCAGCAGCCGAAGAAGGCAGCGGAGTGGCAGCAGCCAAAGAAGGCAGCGGAGTGGCAGCAGCCGAAGAAAGCGTCGGAGCGGCAGCAGCCGAAGAAGACGGCGGAACGGCAGCAGCCGAAGAAGTCGGTGGAACGGCAGCAGCCGAAGAGTACGCAATCTATGAATAGCCAGCCGTCCGTTGACTATCAGGGGATCAGAATCTCGTCCAACCTGAAGTACTCCCTATAAGGTGCTTTTTATTCTACGATCAACATCAGCCCTCGCCGGGCAGCTGCCATACTCCCGCTTCGGGATCATAGACATTCACCACTCTGGCGGGATTGCCCGCCGCGATGCAGTAATCCGGCAAATCCCGGGTTACCACACTGTTAGGTGTAACCCGGCAGCCCTTGCCAATCGTTACGTTACCCACAACGACGCAGTGGGCACCAAGCTCGCTGCCTGCACCGATCCTCACCTGATGGCTGGCAGTGGTGATCCACTGGTCGCGAATGGGAATGCCGATCTGGCGGTACTGATGGTTAGTGTCGGCAATATAGACATCTGGCCCGACGATGACATTATCTTCCAGAGTCACGCTGTTCGCAGCGGTAATGATCAGATTGCGGCTGCAGCTGCAGCCGTCTCCGATCGAAATGGCCGGCGGTTCTTCCTTACCGGGATGAACTACCGTGAACCAGCTATTCTCCTGAATAAGCACATTGCGACCGATAGCGACTTTCTCCGGACAGTTGATATCGGTCTTAAGCACAATCAGACTGCCGGGTCCGAAGGTACTGAAGCGTTGTTGAAATTCCGGGCTGATACCTTCCATGCACTGATGCCTCCTTATAATGGACCGGACAAGCCTGCTGCTGCGGCCTGCCCGGCGGCTATGTAGCCTCAGATATTTAGATGCTTAACCTGAATCTTGTGCAGCCGTTCATGCAGTTCTGGATAATAGGATTCATCCTGGTAAGCTGCAACAAAAATCTGCGGGAAATCTTCGGGCTGCAACTGCTGAAGATTCTTCTCCAGCATGTAGTTGTACCACCAGAGCAAGAAGGTATGGGAGATTTGCTTCTTCTCGGCTGCCAATACGGCTGCATCCAATCCGTTATCCAGGAAGTAATGAAGAATCCCAAGGTATGATTGAATGAATGTCCGTGCGAAGCTGTAACCTCCTGCAATCTTGTCGCTGCTGGTCAGCAGCTTGCGGTGATACACACAATAATCCGGAGAAATCTCTAGAATAGAGAGCTCCAGATAGACCTGGATAAGATTCGAATCGATGAAAAGCTCAGGCGTGGCAATCTGTTCGAATTCCTTCCTGCGCATAATGATTCCCGACAGAAATGTACTATAGATCGAGACCTGCTCAACATACTTGCTGATCCCCGAGCCCCGGTTCATCACTCCGGTGTTACTAAGGATATCTAGGAAGAGCAGGCTACAGTTCCGGTTCTGTTCGATCAGGTTATACAAGGCTTCGACGGAGCCGGGGAGCCAGTAATCATCGCCGCCGTGAAGCTTGATGAATTCGCCCTTGGCATAGCCTGCACATTTCAGGGTATTGCGGTCAGTTCCTTCATTAAGTTCATTGCGGTAGTAGTGAAGGTTAGGATAGCTGGCCTGATACTTCCGCACCAGCTCTTCCGTGTGATCTGTGGAGCCATCATCTGATACGATGATTTCGAAATCTTCCTGTCTGGCATTCTGACTGTAAATACTCTTCAGGCAAAGGTCGAGCTCTTGTTCGCAGTTATAGGCAGGGATACAAATACTTATAAGCGGTTGCGGAACAGTCTCTATTGCGTGACGCTCAGCTTCCTCGCTGGGCAATCCGTTAGTCTTCAGCCACTTCCTGGAGTCGGGATCAAATTGCTTGATTACTCTGGCAGGTGTACCCGCAGCTACGCAGTAGTCAGGAATTACCGTGCCGGATACAACGACTGACCCCGCGCCTATGACACAGCCCTTACCGATGGATACCTCCCCGGCTATAACGGTGTTGGCGCCAATCCAGCTCCCAGCACCGATGGTTACGGTATGGCTCCAGGAAGTCACCCCCTGCTTCATGACGGGGAGATGAATATTCTCATAAGCAGGATTGTGATCGGATATATGCACATTAGGTGATATGGCGACCTGGGCGCCAATAATTAACCGGTTGACTGCCGACAGGCTGCACCGGCGTCCGATCTCGCTTCCTGCACCAATCTGGATACGCGGTTCGCTGACAATATTATTATAGGGGAGCGAAAGAGAACAATCTGCCTGCAGCTTGACTTCATTGCCCAGAGCAATTCCGGCCGTACCTGACAATTCGCAGGATGGATGAATGCTGCAGCCGCTGCCGAGCCGGTGGAACCGGTGCTGGCCATGGTGTTTGCCATAGCCGTAATATTCAAGGAAAATGTGCCGGGCCTTCTCCATAGCAGTGCTTCGGTCAGGGATACCGCAGTTATGCAGACACCAGGGCAGAAGCTGCTTGGGAACACCTACTTCATAGCCGCTGCTGATGAATTCCTGACTGTGTGAAGCGTCATAGAAGTGTGAGCCGGTGAACAAATCCTTGCGCCAGGGGAGGTCGTACTGTGTTGCCATCAGCAGTCCGCTGAGCGTCTCCACCGCTTCATATTCATCCACCGGCTGCATCAATTCAAGAGGCTGAAGTGCGCCTGTATAGCTATCAATCACTTTACCGAACTTCTGTGATGCGTCCTGCCATATACCGGAAGACGGAAGCGTCTTAGCGCCGACGGTTCCTAACATGCCGAGTGACGGATAACGGGAGAACAGCCGGACGATGTCTTCAAGAAATTGGGGATTCAGGATATGGACATCCTGATGAATATACACCTTATACTTGGCATCTGACTGGCGCATGGCCTGATCGTACCCCGCTGCCAGGCCGGAGGCATTCCTGACGATTTGCAGATCTACGGTGAATCCATCCGGTTTGAGTAATTGCTTAAGATTTTTCTGGCTGCGTTCCGCTAATTCCTCATTATTCACACACATGATAAAACAAATTTTACGTTCATCCATGTCGCTGACATCCTCTCCTTTGTCCTCA
Source organism: Paenibacillus sp. FSL R7-277 (assembly GCF_000517965.1). Taxonomy (NCBI): domain Bacteria; kingdom Bacillati; phylum Bacillota; class Bacilli; order Caryophanales; family Paenibacillaceae; genus Paenibacillus; species Paenibacillus sp. FSL R7-277. Next base: position 10,006 of record NZ_ASPX01000021.1, on the reverse strand, counting down.
GTACCAGGCATCCCTGTCATTTACCGGACTTCATGGACCCGAAGTTTACGCCTTAAGATCTCTGCCTGTTCATTGTCTATATATATTCGGTTAATGGTCAAAGATCATTTTTTTTTGGCAATAGCCGTAATTACGGAGCTGATCCGATGTGCCGCCTGGCTTCGGTCATGGTATACCGGCACAGGCAGAACTGCGGATTCAATTGCAATAATGCATGTTGCCGGGATACCCATGGGTCCAGAAAATTTGTGGCTTGTACAGAATCGGCAGTACGCTCCCAATCCTTTCGGTTCAGAACAACAGGGAGAGGAGGGGACGAGGAGGACGCTGTAAGCCTGACAAATTCAGATAGTCCCTTCAGCTGTTCAGGCTGTGGAGTGCTGCGGATGAACACGGGCTGAATCAGGATGATCGCACAGTCAGGATGGGTATGCAGCACGTTCAGAAAAGGAAGAAGAGAGTTAGGCATGAAGGAGTCTCCCGGCTCATGCAGCATAATGAATTTCCCGTGCCCCCTATCCGCAGCCTGACTTGCAAGAGAACCTCCTGCTGCAAGATCTGGGTCGCTGTGATACCGGAAGCTGCGGTACAGTTGCCCATAGTGGTGCCCCACCTCTGCGGTCTCCTCGGACGAAGCGTCGTCCAGGACGCAGACCTCCATTAATCCATCATCATCCACCTGAGCATAAATTGACTCCAGACAGCGTCTTAGCTCTACAGCCTGTTTACGTACGGGTATGCAAATGGATAGCAGAGGTTCCCTGCTTCTGCGGTCCAATACCCTACGAGCCTCCGCCTCGCTATCTACCCTGATCCACTCTCCGCTAGACGGCTCATAGATGCGGCGGAATTCAGCAGGGTTGCCGGCAACAACACAGTAATCCGGCACATCCCGAAGAACTACGCTGCCTGCACCGACTACACAGCCTTTGCCAATCTTCACAGGGCCCAGAATAGAGGAGTGTGCTCCGATCCATGAGCCTTCACCGATTATTAACGTGTCAGAAGGGTTACCTCCCTTCTCCCAATCTTGCCTGGCGTCATTAATATACACATGCGGACCTGTGATCACATCGGCCTTCAATTCTACTCTACCTGTTGCCGTGATCGTCAGGAACCGGCTGCATTCACAACGGTCCCCGATCACGATACGGGGTGAGCCATTCTTGGCGGGAGAGGGGATATCCCAACGGTAACCCTCACGCACCAGCACACTAGTACCGATTGCCGTCTGTTCTGGTAACGATAACACACCGTCCGAGGCAATCCTGGAGCCTGTGCCGTAACGATATAAACGATAGTAGAGCGAGGGGGAAATCGTATGCATATGCTCCTCCTTCAATTGGGGTGAGAAGATCATTGCAGGGGTGTCTGTACTAGCTTATGAACCGGAATGGAATTCATGCAGGCAAATCCGGCCGAATGATCCGTCAGGGCCGGCATATACATATACGAGAAATCCGGTAAGTCCGGATATTCAGAATCTGCAAGAAGGAGGAGAAGACTTGCCGACGATCAGCTTGTGTATGATTGTACGCAATGAAGAGAAGAGCCTGGGACGATGCCTGTCATCGGTCGCGGATATTATGGATGAGATCGTCATCGTGGACACCGGCTCAACAGACCGTACCAAAGAGATTGCGGCCGTATATGGCGCCACAATCTATGATTTTGAGTGGATCGATGATTTCGCAGCCGCCCGCAATTATGCATTCGCCCAAGCGACCTGTGAGTATATCATGTGGCTGGATGCAGATGATGTCATTGAGGAGATCGACCGGGAGCGGTTCAAGACTCTGAAGGCTACAATGACTTCCGAATATCATGCGGTATCTATGTCTTATATTCTCATAACGGATGAACATGGGAAATCGCTCTACAGCTTCAGACGCAACCGTCTGATCAGACGCGATTGCGGGTTCAGGTGGACCGGGGCTGTTCATGAATATATTGAAGTCACCCCGCCTGTGCTTGAGAGCGACGTATGCGTTACGCATAAGAAAGACAAGGAATATACGCAGCGTAACCTTGATATCTTCCGCAAAATGATAGCCAAGGGCAAGCCGTTTACCGCCAGAGACCGGATCTATTACTCTAATGAGCTATACGATCATGGCTACTACCATGAGGCGCTGGAGAACTATGAGCGTTTCTTGTCAGAAGGTGAAGGCTGGGTCGAGGATAATATTCAGGCATGCTTGAGGTTGGCGGACAGCCATGCGGCGCTGGGGCAAAAACAGGAGCAACTGCTATCCATGTGCCGTACTTTCGACTATGATCTCCCGCGTCCGGAAACCTGCTGTAAGATAGGCTTTTATTTCATGGAATTACAACAATATGAACAGGCGGTGTACTGGTTCAAGATGGCAGCGTCCCTCCCTAAGGTCAGTGAACCGGGAACGGAGGCTTATTCCGCCGGTACATGGCTCCCGAATCTGCAGCTCTGTGTCTGCTACGATAAACTGGGAGACCACCAATACGCTGACTATTGCAATGAGGTTTCTTTCGCACACTATCCGTCAAATCCCAGTGCGATATACAACCGCGATTATTATACGAACCTGCTCGGAGGCAAGCATGTAGAGTTTAATTGCCCTGTACAAAAAGAACAAAAGGAGTTGTTCCAGTGAAGACGAGCATTATCATTCTTACCCTTAATCAGTTGTCTTTAACAGTTCAATGTCTGGAGAGCATCAAGCGAAATACTCCCGAAGAACATGAGATTATTATTGTTGACAATGGCTCAAGTGACGAAACCGTGCCATTCCTGAACAGTCATTATCCTGAACTGAAGCTGATTGAGAACAAGGAGAACCTGGGATTTGCCAAAGGCTGCAATCAAGGGGGAGAAGCGTCAGAAGGCGAAGCAGTTCTGTTCATTAACAATGATACTGTTGTTCCCCCAGGGTGGCTGGCTCCCATGCTCCATGCATTGAACAGTGACAGTGCGGTCGGCATGTCAGGACCTGTTACGAATTATATCAGCGGACATCAGCGTATTCCGGTGACTTACAGTGAACTTAAGGATATGGAGACATTCGCGGCAGAGTACTGTGAAGCAAAGCGTGGGCAGGTACAGGAGGTCCGCCGCCTGATCGGCTTCTGTCTGTTGGTCAAGCGCAGTGTTCTGGATGAGATTGGCTGGTTCGATGAACGATACGGTCTGGGGAATTACGAGGATGACGACCTGTGCCTGCGGGCGATCCAGCATGGGTATAAGCTCCTGATTGCGGAGGATTCATTCATCCACCATATCGGCCATGCCAGTATGGGGCAGACCTCTTCTTTCGATCTTCAAACGCTTTTGCAGCAGAACAAGAAGAAGGCTTTTCAGAAATGGGGTGCGGATATTCACAGCCTGATCTATAGTCCACCCGTGCGCGTATGCGTGGGAATTATTGCATCCGGCAATGAAGCCGCACTGGAAGAGACACTCGCTTCGTTTGCAGAGGTAACAGAACAAATAATTGTCGTGGACCCTTCCGGCAATGAACGCATCGCGCAAACCGCTGCCCGCTATACACGGCAGGTCTACACTGTGAAGGGGGAGCTGGACATGCGGATGTTGCGGGAATGGATCGTCCATATGGCAACGGAGCCTTACATTCTCTGGCTGCAGGAGGGTGATGTGCTCACTGCAGATGAGCGCCGGAGATTCATTGGTCTTAAGCTGTCCCTCTTTCACCAATATCAAGTGGTCTCCCTCCGCTGTGCGGAAGGTGCCCGGTATATGATCAGACAGGATAGCGGCAAGCTCTATCCAGAGGATATTGAGCAGCCAAGGCAGAGTCCATTCTTTGGTATCGTCAGCCATGCTACCATCAGCACCCGGTTAACTGCTGCAGACCGAGAGACTGCCGCGTCCAGGCAATAGAAATATAAGAAGGTGAAGAATATTTTAACAGGAGGGCAATCATGGAACAAGATCTGGTAACGGTTGCTATATTAGCTAAGGACAAGGCGCATGTACTGCCGCTCTATCTGGAACTTATAGAGCGGCAGACGTATCCTGCCTCAAGGATCAAACTGTACATTCGGACCAACAACAACAATGACCGGACTGAAGAGATCCTTAGAGAATGGGTCGAACGGGTGGGCGAGAGATACCATGAGGTGCATTTGGATACCAGTGATGTGGAAGAGCCTGTACAGGACTATGCTCCGCATGAATGGACTTATGAACGCTTAAGAGTAATCGGCAGGCTGCGCCAAGAGTCAATTGAATGGGCTAAATCGAGAAATACCCATTATTTTGTAGCAGATTGCGATAATTTCATTGCCCCGGATACGCTGGAGAGCCTGCTCTCTACGAATCTGCCGGTGGTCGGGCCACTGCTTACTGTGGCTGAGGCTCCGTTAAGTCTATATTCCAACTATCATAATATGGTGGATGAAGATGGTTACTTCAAGAGCAACGACTTGTATTTCTATTACTTATATCAGAACGTGAAAGGTCTTGTGCAGGTTGACGTCATCCATTGCACCTATGTGATGCGCCGTGACATTCTGGAGCATGTCCGGTACGGTGACGGCACCAACCGCTACGAATATGTCATTATGAGCGACGGTTTGAGAAAGGCGGGAATTCCCCAATACCTGGATAACCGCAAAAAGTACGGAATGCTGACCTTTTGGGATACCGAAGAGCAGTTCAGCGCAGTTAATCTGACTGCAGATGACTTCCAGTAGGGGAAGGAGGAATGAACCATGAAGCTAGTGCTTCTATCCGGTGGTTCCGGCACACGCTTATGGCCGCTCTCCAGCAGTATCCGGAGCAAGCAGTTCCTTCAGGTGCTGCCTGCTCCGGGAGGCGGGCGCGAGTCCATGCTTCAGCGGATCTGGCGGCAGTTGTCGGCTGCAGGCCTCGGCCATGAAGTCTATATTGCAACGTCAAGCGGACAAGAGACATTGATCCGCAAGCAACTTCGCACAGCTCCGAAGGTCATTATTGAACCGCGGCGCAGGGATACCTTTCCTGCAGTCAGTCTTGCCTCAGCCTATCTATACTCGGTGGAGAAGATATCACCCGAGGAGACGGTTATTGTGCTGCCGGTAGATGCTTACGTGAGCGACGAATTCTTCTTCAAGCTGACAGAACTGGATGAGGCGCTGCGCCACTCCGGTGCGGAAATTGCTTTGCTTGGTGCGAGGCCAGAAGGCCCGTCAGGGAAATATGGTTACATTGTTCCAGCCCTATCCGCTGTCTCTTCAGCAGGGAAGCAGGAGAATCCGGCCTATGTGCAGGTCGATTGCTTCGTGGAGAAGCCAGACAGGCAGGCGGCAGAGGCACTGCTAGAGCAGCAGGCGATGTGGAATTGCGGCATCTTCGCTTTCCGGTTATGCGATCAGCTCAACCGGCTGGAAGCAGCAGGCTTCCCAAGGGATTATGCAGAGCTGCAGAGGCAATACCACCTCCTTCCCAAGAGCAGCTTCGATGTTGAGGTGTTGGAAGGCAACAACCGTCTGATCTGTGTGCCCTATCACGACGGATGGAAGGACTTGGGGACCTGGAACACGCTCTCTGAAGAATTGGCCTCCTCCGTTCTGGGATGGGGCCACATCAGTGCGGACTCCTTGAATTGCCAGATTGTCAACGAGCTGGATATTCCGGTCATACTTGTCGGGCTGGATGATGTGATCGTAGCGGCGGGTCCCGGGGGTATTCTGGTTGCCCGTAAAGATGCAGCAGATCATCTGAAGCATTTGCTTCCAGCATCGGACCAGGAAAAACGGAAGGAATACATTCCCGGCGATTGATGCCGGTAACGCCCAAGGATTTCATATTTAGATTGTCCGACTTTATCCGACAATGTTCTATGCGGGCAGAAACCGTCATAAGGTTAAGAGGTGATGTCAATCAATGTGTATCACCTGACCGGATTCGTCCGCATAGTCCGGTAAATCCATTATGGAAGGAGGCAGTCCCGTTATGGCAGAACACAGCGAGGGCGACCGTCCCACTAATCTCCCTGTGCATGATCGTCAAGGATGAAGAGCCCTGGATTGCACGCTGTCTGTCAAGCGTACGCGCAGGGGTAGATGAGATCATTATTGTGGATACGGGCTCCCGTGACAGGACGATGGACATTGCCCGCGGCTTCGGCGCAACCATTCTTCAATTTCCCTGGAAGGAGAGCTTCGGGGAAGCCCGCAATTATAGCCTCATTCATGCAAGAGGGGAATGGATACTATGGATGGATGCCGACGAAGAGCTCGCTGTGAATGATGCGCTGAAGCTTCGAATGGTGAGCACTCTTCAGGAACACAAACTGGCCTCTGTGGAAACGATCCATTTCAATGGTCTGTTCCGGCCTCAGGCGCATGAAGCTTACCGGCTGGCTCAGTGCCGCTTGTTCCGTAACGGAGAGGGGGTTCATTTCACTGGAGGCATTCATGAACAATTGAGCTGGCCCGACACCTATACCCGGGAGGATACCAGCACTCCGTTCCAGCTTCCAGTCCGGCTATTTCATTATGGATATCTCCAGTCCGTGACTACTCTTAAATCGAAACATGAACGCAATTTGAAGCTGCTGCAGGAAGCTGTAACAGACAATCCGAACCCCGATCCGTGGAGTCTTTACCATATAGCAAGTGAGTATCAGCGGGTGGGGAAGTATGCACTTGCTTTCGAGCAGGTTAATCAGGCCATTGCCGCTTCGCTGGGGCAGAGAAGATTGCCGCCATCGCTTTTTTACAAGCTCAAGTATGGCTGTCTGTTGGCGATGGGCAGCTTCAGAGAAGGCTGGCCCGGCATTGAGAAGGCCATCAGTCTCTACCCGGATTATGTGGACCTGCATCTGTATAAGGGCTGCATTCTTATGCATACCGACCAGGTAGAGGCTGCGACTTCCGCTTTCGAGCATTGTCTGACGCTTGGAGAGAATGCTCTTCATTATATGGTTCTCAAGGGTGCGGGAACCTTTTACCCCTGTTATTATATCGGGAACTGTTATGAGCTAAGGGGTATGTCTGGTGAATCCAGAGTCTGGTACCGCAGAGCGCTGGAGTATTCCCCCTCATTCAAGGAAGCGGCGGAGAAGCTAGCTCATCTGGAAGATGATCTGCAAGCGGTGGAAGAGGTTCCTTCGGGTGTGCGCAGCTTCTCTGTACCTTCTCATCGGAAAAATTCCCTTCGTTGTAATACGACTCCTGCTAATGCCTGGTCAGTAATCGTAATGCTCTGCAAGGGAGATGGTCCGTTCTCTGCTCTGCGGGAATGGGCAGCCAAGTGGCAGCCGTTCGCCGATCAATGGATCGTGCTCGACGGTGGAATAGGCGCAGACGCTGATAAGCTTGCCAGTGTACTAAGTGCACATGTTCTTCCTCTCCCCTCCGAGGAAGAACAGTCACAGCTATGGGGAAGATTGGAAGGGCTCCTTACCTCTTCCCACGTACTATGGCTGAATCCCTACGAAGAAGTGAGGGAAGAGGAGAGGGAAGCACTATCTGCAATGAAGACTTCACAAGCCAGTCCGTATTCCATGTTCTCTCTTAATCTATGCTTGCAGGCTGGTGAAGTAGAACAGGAACACTGGGTGGTAGAGAGGAATCGTCTTGCGGTACGGGAGGCTGTTCTTGGCTGCAATCCGATCATTGGAGAGCTTATAGCATTACCTGGAGATGTCAGCCGGAGTAGTACTATTATACTTAAGAACAGACAGCCTTCAAGAAAGAACAGATATTTAAACCAAGAAATTTGAAAGGGGATTACAGATTATGCCTATAGGAGTTACAGGACCAACAGGACCAACAGGGACTACGGGGAAAGATGGTAAGGGTGGAATAAATGGAGGCCCTGGTTCAAAAGGTAGCGATGGAAACACCGGAGTAACTGGAGTGACGGGTCATACCGGAGCAACGGGAGCAGGGAACACGGGAATGACCGGAGCAACGGGAGCAGGGAACACGGGAATGACCGGAGCAACGGGAGCAGGGAACACGGGAATGACCGGAGCAACAGGAGCAGGGAACACGGGAATGACCGGAGCAACGGGAGCAGGGAACACGGGGATGACCGGAGCAACGGGAGCAGGGAACACGGGGATGACCGGAGCAACGGGAGCAGGGAACACGGGAATGACTGGAGCAACGGGAGCAGGAAACACGGGATTAACGGGATTAACGGGATTAACCGGTTTTACTGGAGTTACGGGATTAACCGGGTTAACTGGAGTTACAGGACAAACGGGGATGACCGGGATTACAGGTTCAATCACTTCTATTTTTGGAACATATGTAGTTAATGGGTACACTGTTGCGAGTACCGCTAATACTCCTATTGGATTTTTTAATGCCCTAGTAACTGATCCTGCAGAGTCAATTGGGTTGCAGGGCGGCGATACTTTTGTATTGCCTGGAGGGCATATGTATCATGTCTCCGTTCAAGCCTCTGTTCAGTATACGTCTACTGTGTCGCCAGGTATTGGAATATCAGTGGATGGTAATATTGATCCTTTTCATATAGTTTATTCAGGAGCTGAAGTTCCAGGAAGTCCCAGACCTGTCACTCCGGTGACTATGGTGGTAATTATAGATGCCTTAGACGGAGAAAAAAGTATGCAGGTAGTACTCATTGAAGCTGGTACAAGAATATCAACGGATATTATTAATTCTCCGAATGGTTTTGTAGCTGCTTCTGTGACTATTTTGGCCTTAATGTAATTGCGGAATGTACTTTCCTCTCAAGTAAATAAAATTTGAAACGGATACCATCCTTATCTAAGGATGTGTACCCGTTTCTTACTATCTTGGGAATTAGAAATAAGGTTAAGATTTTTTTTTTTTTTGAAATAATTGGAAATTAATGACAGCGAGGAGTTGACAACTAATGGCTACAGGACCAACCGGAGTAACAGGACCAACCGGACCAACAGGCACAACCGGCATTCAAGGCAGGAGCGGAAGTCAAGGTACAAGAGGTAACGTTGGATCGACAGGCTTCACAGGGCAAACCGGTCGTACTGGGCTGACGGGAGAGACTGGAGCGACGGGGCTCACAGGAGAAACGGGGCTGACGGGAGAGACCGGAGCGACAGGGCTTACAGGAGAGACCGGAGCAACGGGGCTTACAGGTGAGACTGGAGCGACTGGGCTCACGGGTGAGACTGGTGCGACGGGGCTTACAGGTGAGACTGGTGCGACAGGGCTCACAGGAGAAACGGGAGCGACAGGACTCACGGGCGAGACCGGAGCGACAGGGCTCACCGGAGAGACTGGTGCAACGGGGCTGACTGGCGAGACTGGAGCAACAGGGCTGACTGGTGAGACTGGAGCAACGGGGCTGACGGGAGAGACCGGAGCAACGGGGCTTACAGGAGAGACTGGAGCGACAGGACTCACGGGAGAGACTGGTGCAACAGGGCTTACGGGAGAGACCGGGGCGACGGGGCTCACGGGAGAGACTGGAGCAACGGGGCTTACGGGAGAGACTGGAGCAACGGGGCTCACGGGAGAAACCGGGGCGACAGGGCTGACTGGCGAGACCGGAGCGACAGGGCTGACTGGCGAGACCGGAGCGACAGGGCTGACTGGAGAAACCGGGGCGACAGGGCTGACTGGCGAGACCGGGGCGACAGGGCTGACTGGAGAGACCGGAGCGACGGGGCTGACTGGCGAGACTGGTGCGACGGGGCTGACTGGCGAGACTGGTGCGACAGGGCTGACGGGAGAGACTGGTGCGACAGGGCTGACGGGAGAGACCGGAGCGACGGGGCTGACTGGCGAGACCGGAGCGACGGGGCTGACTGGCGAGACCGGAGCAACGGGGCTTACGGGTGAGACTGGAGCAACGGGGCTTACGGGAGAAACGGGAGCGACAGGACTCACGGGCGAGACCGGAGCGACAGGGCTCACGGGCGAGACCGGAGCGACAGGGCTCACCGGAGAGACTGGTGCGACGGGGCTGACTGGCGAGACTGGAGCGACGGGGCTTACAGGAGAGACCGGAGCAACTGGGCTTACAGGTGAGACTGGTGCAACAGGGCTTACAGGAGAGACCGGAGCA
>NZ_ASPX01000020.1:0-62441 GCF_000517965.1 Paenibacillus sp. FSL R7-277 | reverse complement strand
CACGACCGTTAAGCCCTCCAGCGCCGATGGTACTTGGACCGAAGGGTCCTGGGAGAGTAGGACGTTGCCAAGCACACATGAGCCATTGTCGACAATTCGACAATGGCTTTTTTGTATACCCGCATATATAAAAAGCGGGAAGAGGTGCGGTGTTTTATTATAAAAACGCTTACAAACGAGTGACATTTTTGTTACCGACGAGGCGATGGTTCCAAGTATAATGGAAAAGTGCAATAAATAAGCAAAAGCCTTAATACGAATGAACTACGTATAAATTCTATCTTGGAATTTTCTTGCGTCTTTAGATGCATGGTAGAGGTAAGGAGGATTTAAGGTATGAAGCGAACTCAACCTTTGTGGATATTAGTTATTCTTTGTATAGTCGGAGTAATGCTGGCGGGTTGCGGAACGAAGGAGCCGGCTTGGGATACTTTTAACGGTGCACTTAATGAGGAAGACTTCCCCGTTCCCAAAGAGGCAAGCTCACCCGACAGAACAACTACAAATGTAGCCATGGACTATGTACGGTATTCCTTGCCGGGGTTGAAGGAGAAGAAAGGCGTGCCGGAGCCTTATCTTGCAGCCATTAAAGCGTGGGGCTGGGAAGAGCAGGAACAGAAAGCAGACGATTCCGGGAGCTCCCGTGTTTTTCAGAAAGAAGGACTTATTGTACACCTGACTGTGCATGATGACTATTTCATCGTGATGATTCCGAAGGAAAAGAAGGTTACAACCAAAGGCTTGAAGAACAGATAAAAAATCGCCGTCCGGTTATGGATGGCGATTTTTTTGCGGGCATGCTTGGCCGCTTAAATACAGCGCTATGTATATCTGGTTGGGATTACTGGGCGTAGTAAGAGGCGTCTGCCGCATTGAACTTGAGCATCCCGTCTTTGCCTACACTTGTTAACCGCAGCAGCGCATACAGACGGGGTAGCAGCAGCCACAGGTGGCATACCGCAAGCGAAACCGTGAAGGCTGGCGGAGCCCAGACGATGAAGAGTGCGGCTATACAAAGACCGATCCAGAGGTTATGCAGCTGTACGGTACGGAAGATGCCGTAATTGATATATTGATCGGGCATGTAACCGGGCCAGGGCAGGCGCAGGGATAATCTCCAGCGCTTGGCGATAGGGTGTCCGCTAATCAGCAGCACAGAGCGTGAGATGACATACTGAATCCACAGCATGACAGGTCCGGCTATAATCATGAACAGAACACTAAGCCAGGAGAGAAAGACACTTTCGAGCACAAGGCATATAAAGGGCAGGGTGATATAGACCCGCAGCAGGAATGCTGTAATAGTAATTTTTTTGATAAGCTTGTATTGATAGAATGTAGCGGCACCTTTGGTGTTTGGTTCCATACCTGGAATTCGGACCTCCTCGCAAGTTCTCTTGTTATTATTATCGGCCTGCTCCTGCGTTTTATTAAACAACGGGCTCAGATTCACCGAATGGGCAGCGGGCGAATATATATATTTTAGGCTATGAAGGATTAGGAAAAAACTATGAAAAGGTTTAAAATGATAGAAGGTGTACCATACTGTTCTTAAAAGAGTCAAGGTGGGATGAAAATGGAACAGCAAACCGGGCAGGCCTGCATTATCTGCGGGCAAGAAAAGGAAGAAGGCATTGTGATTGTCTCGCACTTCATCTGTGAGGACTGTGAGAGTGAGATGGTGCGTACGGAGGCTGAGGATGTGAAGTACAACTTTTTCATTAACCGGATGAAGAAGATCAATCTGCGTATGCATGCTTAATGTTCGAATTGCAGTACCTGTAACAAGCAACATATAAAGAGCGGGCGGTGAATCTGTGTCGCGTTGGCTGCAAATACAAGGTTCTTCTTAACGGCTTCTCCGCCCTGACCGGGTGAGGGGAGCCGTTTTATTGCGTGCAATCCTTTGCGGAAGTGATAGGCGTTTGGGTGCATTTGCGTTAAAATAGAAGGTAACCCCCAGGGGAGGAAGAATCTATGGACAAGCTACAGCCTGGCAGGGCACCTGTATACGAAATGCTGGAACAATATAGACATAAGGGTAATATATCTTATCATGTGCCGGGTCACAAGAACGGGGAGGCTTACCGGAGTACTGTCAGTGCAGAGAGTGCGGGGTATCTCACGGAAGTGATGCGTTACGATGTGACGGAGATTACCGGAACGGATGACCTTCATCATCCGGAAGGGGTAATAAGGGAGGCCCAGGAGCTGGCAGCCGATTGTTACGGCGCGGAGGAGAGTTATATGCTGGTGGGCGGAAGCACCGCGGGTAATCTGGCTCTGATCCTGACGGTCTGTTCTGAGCCCGGAAGTTTGCTTATTCTGCAGCGCAACGTCCACAAGTCCGTGATCCATGGACTGATGCTGGCGGGAGCGCGTGCAGTCTTCCTGGAGCCGCAGATCGACCCGGGCAGCCGCCTTGCGGTGGCACCGTCTGCTGAGACGGTGCAGGCGGCGCTGGCCGCTTACCCGGAGGCTGCCGGGGTCCTAGTCACCATGCCGAATTACTACGGCATGGGCAGTGACCTAGCGCCCCTCGCGCAGGCCTGTCACGCTTGCTGCGTGCCACTGCTGGTGGATGAGGCGCACGGGGCGCATTACGGGCAGCACCCCGCGCTTCCGGCGGGGGCGCTTGCCGGGGGCGCGGACGGCGTGGTGCAGTCCACGCATAAGATGCTGACGGCGCTGACGATGGGCGCCATGCTGCATGTGCAAGGGCCATGGCTTGACCGTGCGCTGCTGCGGCAGCGCCTGGCCATGGTGCAGAGCTCCAGCCCATCCTACCCCGTGATGGCTTCGCTCGATCTGGCCCGGCGCCTGCTGCACAGCCAGGGCGCCGGTGCCTTCACGGCGGGGCTCGCCGCCGTGGATGTCCTGCGGCGCGGCCTGGCGGCGCTGCCGCGCTTCGGGCTGCTGCAGCCGGCGCAGCCGCAGCAGCCTGTCTGCGGCGAGGCGGGCGCCGCAGGAGTGAGTACGCCGCCGCTGCGCGGGGCGGCGTACGTGACCCAGGACCCCTTTAAGGCGGTCATATATGACGCCGCGGGGGTCCTGGGGGGCTTCGAGCTGCAGCGCAGGCTCGAAGAGAGGGGAATCGTGCCGGAGATGAGCGACGACCGGCACGTGGTTCTGGCCTTCAGCCTCGGCTCGAAGGCTGAAGAGGCAGCTGCGCTGCTGACAGCGCTGCAGGACATTGCAGCGCAGACCTCCTTGGCAGCGCCGCAGACAGGCGGGAGCGCAGCTCCCTCAGACCTTGAACCTACCACTGGCGCTGATCATGTCACTGGCCCTGAACCTACTGCTGGATCTGATCATATCTCTGATCTTGAACCTGTCTCCGGCCTAGATCTTACCGCTGATTCCGGTCCTGGCCAGTCTACTTACTCAGACACTGCCGCAGCTCCCGCTCCCCAAGGCGGAGAATCCTTCTCCAGCGCACGGACCGCAGCCCAGGCAGCGTCATATAATAGCAGAGAAGGGGAATTAACCTTCTCCGGTCATATTTCCACGTGGAACAATTTCGACATTCCGGCAGTATCGGCTCCGGTCGCGTTCTCTATCCGGCCGGTGGCTGCCGGGGAGACAGAGAGTGTAGAGCTTGAGGCAAGCGCGGGCAGGATTGCGGCGGAGATGGTTATTCCCTATCCGCCAGGCATCCCGCTCTTATATCCCGGAGAGAGCATTACAGCGTCTGTCTGTGACAGGCTGATCCGTCTGAGAATAGGCGGGGCGAAATTTCAGGCCTGTGCTGATCCGGCCTTACAGCATATTATGGTATACAACATTCAGAAGGGCGGAGAAGCATAAGTGAAGCGAGAAGGATTCTTCATTACACTGGAGGGAGGCGACGGCTCCGGCAAAACAACCGTACTCGGCAGGGTGGCAGCTTATCTGCAGAACCATTCCATGCCCTATTTAATCACCCGCGAACCGGGAGGGATTGAGATTGCCGAGAAGATCCGCTCTATTATCCTCGACCCGGCGCATACGGCTATGGATGCCCGGACAGAGGCACTCCTGTATGCGGCGGCAAGAAGCCAGCATCTGGCGGAGGTGGTCGAGCCTGCCTTGCAGGAGGGAATTACCGTGCTCTGCGACCGTTTTGTAGACAGCAGTCTGGTCTATCAAGGGTACGCCAGAGGGCTGGGCATCGAAGAGGTGAGGGGGATTAACCGGTTTGCGACTGGCGGGAGAATGCCCGATCTTACCTTTTACCTGGATGTAGATCCTGAGGTGGGCCTGTCCCGGATAGCGGCCAATCAGAACCGGGAAGTGAACCGGCTGGATCTGGAGAGCCTGGAGTTTCATCAGAAGGTGCGGGCGGGCTATGAACTGGTAACCAGCTCTGATCCGCAGCGGATTGTGGTGCTTGATGCGGGTCGTCCCATCCATATGGTGGAGCAGGATATTGTACGTGTACTGAAGGACAGGATATTAAAGGATTTCTAAGGTGTTTTGTCAAATAAACAATAGAGGTATAATGATTGAACAGGGCTTCTCCGCAGATTGAATCAATGTTGTGTGGAAAGCCTGTGAACATAACTAATAGGAGGGGATACGAAGATGAATTTGATCATTGCAATTATCCAGGATAAAGACAGCAACCGGCTATCCAGTGAACTGGTGAAGGCGAACTTCCGTGCCACCAAGCTGGCCAGTACAGGCGGATTTCTCCGTGCGGGTAACACTACCTTTTTGATTGGGGTAGATGATATTCAGGTAGACGCCGTACTCAGTGTAATCCGTAACAGCTGCAAAGTACGCGAGCAACTGGTCACTCCGGTCACGCCGATGAGCGGCACGACAGATTCCTATTTGCCGCTTCCTGTTGAAGTGCAGGTGGGCGGAGCTACCGTATTCGTACTTCCCGTCGATCGTTTCGAGCATTATTGAGCATAATGAAGATCAACCCGGGCTACAGGCCCTTAAAAAGCGAAATGCTGACCACGGAGGCTGAGAGGCGTCCGGTCCAGCAAAAAAACTTCAACGATGTATTTCAACAGCAAAGCCAGCAGAAAACTATAGATGAGTTGAACCGTCAGATCAAAGATATCCAGCTGCAAGGCGACCGGCTCTCCAAATCCATGACTGTGCGTGAGCTATCCATCTACCGGAACCTGATCAAACGGTTTCTGGAGGAGACGGCCCGCCGCGGAGTGATCCTGAAGGATACCAAGGGCTGGGACCGGCGGGGCCGCGGCAAACGCTACAAGCTGCTCGAAGAGGTTGATGCCGCTCTGCTGAATATGGCAGATGATCTGCTGGACAGCGAGCAGGGCCGGATTGATCTCCTGGGCCGGGTTGGAGAGATCCGCGGGCTGCTGATTAACCTTTCTTTCTGACAACTTGGAGGAATATATGTCTTTTCATGAACTATTAGGCCAGGAGGACGCTAAACGGCTGCTTCAGAATGCCTTACGCAAGGATGCTGTCAGCCATGCTTATCTGTTCACGGGTCCGGCAGGCAGCGGGCAGGTGAAGATGGCTTTGACGTTCGCCCAGGCGATATTCTGTACCGCCAGCAAAGATGATGCCTGCGGAGAGTGCCTGGAATGCCGCAAGGTGGAGCATGGCAATCATCCTGATTTAACGCTGCTGCGCCCCGATGGGGCGAGCATTAAGATCGATCAGATTCGTGAACTTCAGCGTGTTTTTTCCTACCGCTCGGAAGGAATTAACCCGAAGGTTTATATTATAGAAGGAGCGGACAAAATGACGGTGCAAGCCGCGAATAGTCTGCTGAAATTCCTGGAGGAGCCGCCGGCCCCTGCGGTAGGCATTCTCATCTCCGATAACAGCAGTTCCCTGCTCCCGACGATCCAGTCCAGAACCCAGCGCATTCCGTTTAGCCCGCTCCATCCGGATATTATGCTTCAGGCGCTGTCCGGTGAAGGGGTTCCGGTGCCGCTGGCACGGTGCGCGGTGTCGCTGACTGCCGGTCTTGACGGCTGCAGGGAACTTTTGGCACAGAATTGGTTTGCAGAAATGAGAAATCTAGTGTTACAATTAGCGAAGGAGTCTCTGGGCAAGGGCAGCACTGCGGTAGCAACCGCGGGTTCGAAGCTGTTCAAGACCGGACTTGGTGAACATTTGGACACTCTATTCAGCATGTTCCACTTATGGTTCAAAGATATGCTCTACTTCCTGTACCGAAAGCACGAAAGTATCGTTTTCATAGATCAGTTAGACTTTATTTCGAGGGCTGCCCGTCAGAGGAGTACGCAGCAGTGGGTGGCTTATATGGAATACGCGGCGGAGAGCAAGCGGAAGCTGCGTTCCAATGCCAATGCCCAGCTGTGTCTGGAGCAGTTTTTAATCCGGCTGGAAAGCTAGAGGCTCGGGTTATTTATAATAGATCCTCCGGGATATAATCCTCAGCACCTGGAAAGACCGGGTATAGCGGACGAGGAAGGACAAGCATGGATCATCAGGGAAGCAGTCTTGCTTAAGGGTTCCTTTACCGTCAAACAAGGGGGTTAATTTTTGTACAGCGTAGTAGGTGTCCGCTTCAAAAAAGCGGGTAAAATATATTATTTCGATCCGCTTGATTTCCCGATTGAACGCGATCAATGCGTTATTGTCGAGACTGCAAGAGGGGTCGAATACGGTAAGGTTGTCGTTGGCAAAAAAGAGGTGCAGGAAGCTGACGTTGTACTGCCGCTCAAGAAAGTCATGCGCATTGCCGGTGAAACCGACGCGCGCGTGGTGGAAGAGAACAAGGGTGCAGCGAAGGATGCTTTTACCACCTGTTTAAATAAAATCCGCGATCATGGCCTCAAAATGAAGCTGGTGGATGTGGAGTTTACGTTTGACCGCAACAAGATTATTTTCTATTTCACGGCCGAGGGCCGCGTGGATTTCCGCGAGCTGGTGAAGGACCTGGCCAGTATTTTCCGTACCCGCATTGAGCTCCGGCAGATTGGTGTGCGGGATGAAGCCAAGATGCTGGGCGGATTAGGCCCATGCGGACGGGTGCTCTGCTGCTCCTCCTGGCTTGGTGATTTCGAGCCGGTGTCCATCAAGATGGCGAAGGATCAGAATCTGTCGCTTAACCCGACCAAGATCTCGGGATTATGCGGACGGCTGATGTGTTGTCTGAAGTTTGAGCATGATAATTATGAGAGCACGAAGGAAGAAATGCCGGCTGTAGGAAAAATGGTCGTTACTTCACTGGGTGACGGCAAGGTAGTCGGTATCAATGCCGGAAGCCGCACGGTTCATGTGCAGCTGTTTGAAGTGGGCAAAGTTAAAGAACTTCCAATGGATGATGTTGTCGTCAAGTAAACCATTATAAGGTTACTTTCGGGGTGGAAACTTGGAGAAGAAAAATATATTTGCACACATGCAGGAGATGGAAGCGCAGATGGATGAAATGCGCACCACTCTGGGCGATTGGAAGCAGACGGTCAAAGAGCTGATGGAAGCGAATCAGAAGCTGAGTCTGGAGAACGAGCAACTTCGTATCATATTGAAAAGGGAAGCGCCTGTAGATAAGGCCGCACTGTCTGCGGAGGCGGAGGCTATACTTGCTGCCGAAGGGAAAGAGGAGGTTGTCGGGGAAGGCTACGATAATCTGGCCCGGCTGTATCACGAAGGCTTCCACATCTGCAATGTCTACTTTGGGCATTTGCGGACGGAAGGGGATTGTCTGTTCTGCCTTTCTTTTCTTAATAAATGAGGATATCCAGCCGTAGGAGATTGTCGCCTACGGTTTTTTTGAATGTAAGGCTATGCTTCCGAAGCATACGCTCAACAAAAACTTTTAGGAGATTACATTACAATGACCCATTCAATGAACAATACACCTGTACCCTTACATGAAGCAGAACGGGTCGATGACCTGCTCACCCATGATCTGAGAATTATCCAGAGTGACGAAGTGTTCAGCTTCTCGATGGATGCCGTACTGCTGGCACGGTTCGCCAGTGTACCGCCGCGCGGACGGGTGCTTGACCTGTGTACGGGTAACGGAGTAATTCCTATGCTCCTGACTACACGGACGAAGGCTTCTATTGAAGGAATCGAGATTCAGCCCCGTCTGGCAGACATGGCCCGGCGCAGTGTATCGCTTAACGGTCTGGAGGAGCGGGTACAGATTCATGAGGGCGATTTGCGGGAGCTTCATCTTACAGCGGGCTATGGCGTATACGATGCGATCACGGTGAATCCCCCTTATATGCCGCTGAACGGGAGCGATCTGAAGCTGAATTCCCATCAGGCGATGGCCCGCCATGAAATTGGTTGTACCCTGGAGGAGGTCATTCAGGCCTGTGTCCGGCTGGTCCGTACTGGAGGCAAAGTCAGCATGGTGCATAAGCCGCAGCGCCTAGTGGATATTATCAGTCTGATGCGGAAGCACCGGCTGGAACCGAAGCTGATCCGCTTTGTACATCCCCGCGCCCATCTGGAAGCGAATATGGTTCTGATCGAGGCCGCGCGTGACGGGAAGCCGGAGGTGCGTTTACAACCGCCTTTAATCGTATATAATGAGGACAATCAATATTGCCCCGAGATTATGGATATTTATTACGGAAACAAAGAGGATACGAGCCAATGACCATACAATGCCAAAGCAGCTTTCAAAATAACCATGACGGAGCGAAGCCCGAAGGATGCGGATGCCTGTATCTGGTGGCTACGCCGATCGGCAATCTGGAGGATATGACTTACCGGGCAGTACGCACGCTGAAGGAATGCGATATTATCGCTGCTGAGGATACGAGACAGACGCGTAAGCTACTGAGCCATTTTGAAATTACACCGTCCATGCTGTTCAGTTACCATGAGCATAACAAGGCCGCCAGTGGGCCGGAGCTGATACGCTATATAATAGAAGGTAAAAATCTGGCACTCGTCAGCGATGCCGGTCTGCCGGCGATTTCCGACCCTGGTGCCGATCTGGTAGCTCTGGCTGTCAGCCATCAGATTCCGGTGATTCCGGTGCCTGGAGCAAATGCCGCCTTGTCGGCTTTGATTGCCTCAGGGCTGCCTACCGCCAGCTTCACGTTCGTCGGCTTCCTGCCTAGAGAGCGCAAGGATATAAGGGCCGTTCTTGCACCTCTGCGTTCTGCCCAGGGGACACTGCTCTTCTATGAATCGCCGCACCGAGTTGCCAAGACCCTTGTTCATTTGCAGGAGGCCTTCGGCAACCGCCGTATCACACTGGCCCGTGAGCTGACCAAGCGATATGAGGAGTTCCTGCGCGGAACGATTGAAGAATGCAGTAGATGGCTGGAGGAGCATCCTCCGCTTGGAGAGTACGTAATTGTCCTTGAGGGAGAGAGTAAAGAGGAGGCCGAGCTGGCCGAGTCTTCCTGGTGGCGTCAGCTTAGTACCGGGGAGCATGTAGCCCACTACGAGGCTTCAGGTTTAACGCGTAAGGATGCCATGAAAAAGGCAGCGTCTGACCGCGGCTTGTCCAAGCGCGATATTTATAATGAACTTCTGGAGCGGAGTTAGAACACCGCTGTGCTGAAGTTATTCGAATTCCAGTGAAAACCTAAAAATGGGTTTAATCATCTGAGCACCCAATGAAATAAATGTATTCTATACACTTATATGGATTGTAATATTCCTTTTATTAGTTATAGTTGTAGTTTATACATTTATATGTATAGGAAAAGCCAGTAACCATCCAGCACCCAAGTCGCTAGTCACTCTATGGTTAAGCGATTCTCGCAGAGAGAGCGGGTCTACGCAGATCAGTCGCACGAGAGCACCCGGCGCAGCCGCCATAGGCAACTGCCTATGGCGAAACCCTTCGACTGGCAAGGCCTGACGAATCACCGCAGGGAGGCCGAGGAGGGCCGGTACACCGCCGAACCCCGCTTCCTTCCGAGCCAGCAGCAGAGATTCACCAAGCCTCCGGGTGTCCAGAGGGCCGGGGCCCTTGGGGCCCTCCCTGCAGGGAGGGTTTGGGAGGGTAAGAATCAGAGGTTTAAGAATTAGATGTGAGGTTTAGGAAGCAGACAGGGTAGGAAAAAGGGGCATCCGGGGAAAGTCCCCGAAAATAGCGCAAAAAAATACCTCCCGCGCGAACGGGAGGCCAAGGAGATATAAAAAGGTTAGAATTAACAATTGGATTAGTTCCTATTATACCCTATTTATTTTAGTTTGTCACAGGGGTAGGGATAGCCGAAATGCATTCATGACAAACAATTTTACCTTTGAAGTAAGTTACATTCTCAGCATTGCCGCAGAAAATGCAAGCAGGCTCGTATTTCTTAAGCATGATCCGCTCACCGTCCACGTAAATTTCGAGCGCATCTTTTTCTCCAATGCCTAGGGTGCGACGCAATTCAATTGGAATAACGACCCGTCCAAGCTCATCTACCTTACGTACAATTCCTGTTGATTTCATCATTACAATCGTTGCTCCTCTCAATGTTCAAAAGCGTCATTATTCGACATTCTTCACTGTTTTATGATATTTATAATACCAACCATTCCCAAAACAGTCAACCTTTTTTCAGGCTAATTTTAAGAAATCTTTTGAGACCACATTTATTCCGCGTTTGATCGGGCAAATCACTCTTAAAAAGCTTATGAAGATGTTTGTCGATTTGGCAGTATATGAATCGCTAATATTCGACAAAGAGCGACAATATATTATATAAAACAAGAAAAGGAGATGATTTCATGAAGCAACCGCTGTCAGAAGAGAAGGTATTTAAGGACCCGGTTCACAACTACATCCACGTACAGGACACTATTATCTGGAGATTGATTAATACTATGGAATTCCAGCGTCTGCGGCGCATCCGGCAGCTGGGTACCTCCTATTTGACCTTTCACGGGGCGGAACACAGCCGGTTCTCCCATTCTCTGGGGGTATATGAGATTACGCGGAGGATTATTTCCCAGTTTGAACGGAGCGGCTATAAGGACTGGATGCCGGAGGAGAGACTGCTTACCCTGTGTGCGGCACTGCTGCATGATTTGGGGCATGGCCCATTCTCCCATTCTATAGAAGAAGCTTTCGAAATGGATCATGAAGACTGGACCTGCCGTATCATTCTGGAGGATACAGAGATTACGGCTATTCTGCGTGATGTGGCTGAAGATTTCCCCCGTAAAGTAGCCTCGGTCATCTCCAAAACCTATGAGCATGAAATTGTTGTCAATTTGGTGTCGGGACCGCTGGATGCTGACCGGATGGATTATCTGCTCCGGGATGCATATTATACTGGGGTGAATTATGGAACCATCGACATCGACCGCATTCTGCGGATGCTGCGCCCTTATGACGGCCGGGTGGTTGTGAAGGAATCGGGGATGCATGCGATTGAGGATTACCTGATGTCACGGTACCAGATGTACTGGCAGGTCTATTTCCACCCGGTAACCCGCAGCTCTGAGATTATTCTCAGGCAGATTCTCCGCCGGGCCAAGGAGCTGGTGCAGCAGCAGCATGCCTTCCGCTTCAAGATCGAGCCCTTAAGTGATCTGTTCAGCGGAGAGGTAACGGTAGGGCAGTACCTGCTGCTGGATGAAGCCTTGATGCAGACTGCCTTCATGCAGTGGACGCTGGAGGAGGATGACATTCTGAGCGACTTGTGCAGCCGGTTTATCCATCGTAAACTGTATAAATATGTGGAGATGGAGCATTTGGATTCTGACACGATTGACGAAATTCGCCGCAGCTTCGCCGGTGCGGGACTCCGGCCCGATTATGATCTGGAAATTGATTATCCCACCGATCTTCCCTATGATGTGTTCCGTCCGGGAGATGGCTTTGACAGCAAGCAGATCCTGCTTCTAGACAAGCATGACCGGCTGAGGGAAATCTCCGAGGTCTCGGATATTGTTCGCTCTATCAGTGGTATTCACCGCGGCAGATACCATCTGTATTTTCCGCAGGACAGACTGCAGAAAGCCCTTCCACAGCTGCCGCCGTCCATCGCAGAGATTTTTGCCAAATAATCAGATCAAGCTTGGAATTATAGATACAACAACAGGCCGAAAGGATGTAATGTAATGCAGTTATTCGACACCCATACCCATCTGGATGCTCCACAATTCGACGAAGACCGCGAAGAGGTCATTGCCAGGGCGCTGGAAGCCGGCGTCAGCAAGATGATCAATATTGGCTTTAACCGGGATACGATACCGACCACCATGCAGCTTGCCGAGAAATATGATTATATTTATGCAGCCGTTGGCTGGCATCCCCAGGATGCCATCACGATGAAGGACGGGGACCTCGAATGGATCGCCTCCTTATGCGCTCATCCCAAGGTGGTTGCCATCGGCGAGATTGGGCTGGATTACTACTGGGATACCTCTCCTAAGGATGTGCAGCATGAAGTATTCCGCAAGCAGATCGGGCTGGCCCGTGAGCTGAAGATGCCAATCTCTATTCATAACCGCGATGCTCATGAAGATGTAATCCGCATACTCCGTGAGGAGAAGGCGGGCGAGGTTGGCGGCGTAATGCACTCCTTCTCCGGGAGCTGGGAAAGTGCCAAGATGTGTCTTGATTTGGGCTTCCATCTTTCTTTTGGAGGACCGATTACGTTCAAGAATGCCCGGGTGCCCAAAGAGGTGCTTGCCCAGACTCCGCTGGACCGGCTGCTGATCGAAACCGACTCCCCATATCTGACTCCGCACCCCTTCCGGGGCAAGCGAAATGAGACTGCTCATGTGAGGCTGGTAGCGGAGGCGGCCGCGGCAATAAAAGGGATTGAATTACAGGAATTGGCGGAAATTACGTATGCGAACGCACTGGAACGATTTGGGATACTCTGAAAACAGGAGTAAAAGCGGTGAAAAATGAAGTATAGCGGATATATTAAACTTTTATGACGGAAAAACGGCCGATTATTACAATATTTTAATCATTTTTTTACGTAAACGTGGTTGAATCGTCCTTTACAACATGTATCAAAACAGGATATCATCTTTTCAGTGCAGTGAGCTGTTGTAACTGTGACAGTCACTAATTTCATGGATCGTCTCGCTGAGTCTCCGCAACGGAGAATGGGGGAACCAATAATGCGCTGCCGCATGAACGTACAAAAGTACTGGCACAGAATTGCCGCAGGCATTATTTGATTTCTTTACGTGGTCTTGGGGTGAATTTGAGGGCAACCGCCGTGAGCGGGTGACCTGAGATAGGGCGTCTCTCTTATGTCCGAACCCGACAGCTAACCCCGTAAGCGCAAGTAAGAGAGGAAACCTCGTGTATAAGCATTCCGACGTATTCGACACCGGGAAGCCACGAAAGAGTCCTCTATGAGCTCTTTTTAGGCTTCTTTTGTTTTGAATAATGAGAATGCTCCCGGCATACTGTTATATAACAGATCTCCGGAGTAACTATGCCGAGCAGGCGATCCATGAGCAGGAAACGCTGAAGCAAGTGCGGGCGTATCCTGTTGCAAACTCAAACCTAGTTTCGTCAGAAGTGATACAGTCACCTTGATATAACTTGGACGACGGGGCTATGTAAGGAGGATGGAAAGAGTGGGCGTATTCCAACCAGAAGTATCCCATGATTCGCAATCATCCAGCAGGTCTTTCGCATTACGGTTGAAGCAAGTGAATCCCCGCGTAGTTTTACTTGCCGGTGTGGCATCGATTGTTATCGCACTGTTAATACTGCTGTACGTACACGGTCAGAGCAAAAAAGAAATTACCCTAGTAATAGACGGACAGGTACAGACACTGGAGACGCGGGAAACGCTGTTCAGTGATGTGCTGGCTAAGGAACAGATTTCGCTGCAGGCGCATGATGAATTATCTATTGGCCTTAGTGATGAAATAAAAGACGGCGACCGTATCGTGATTAACACTGCGCAGAAGTTCGCTCTTACCGTTGACGGAAAGACCGAGACGTTATTTACGACCGAGGATACCATTGGTCAGGCCATCGACAAGCTGGGCTACAGCCTGGAAGGCTTAGACAAGATTTACCCTTCGCTAGAAACCGCAGTATCTGCAGACATGGAAATCAAAATTGTCCGGATTAACAAGCATGTGGTTCAACGGACAACTAATTTGCCTTTCCGGGTCATTAAGACAGCAGACCCCTCATTGACCAAGGGAACCGTAAGAGTGGCACAGGCAGGTAAGCCTGGCGTAATGATCCAGCACATCGAGAAGATCTATCAAGATGGCGAGCTGGCATCCATGCGCATGATCGGCAAGGAAGTACAGACGGTTACCAAGGACAAAGTCATTGCCATTGGAACCAAGCCGCTTCCTAAGCCCGTCGTAGTTACTGCCAAGGTCTCCAAACCTGTAACAACCTCCAAGTCATCTAAAGCCAGCGCAAAGGCCAGCAATGTTACCAGTAAGGCTGGTGTGGATTTCGAGTACAAAAGAATGATCAAAAACGTATCCATGACTGCGTATTCGTCGCAGGAACCGGGTATTGGAACACGTACTGCCTCCGGCACACGCGTAACGGAAGGCCGCACTATAGCTGTTGATCCTAGTGTTATACCAATTGGCTGGTGGGTGTACATTGAAGGATTAGGGTTTCGCCGAGCAGAGGATACCGGCGGTGCCATCAAAGGCAACAAGGTGGATGTCTATTACGATTCACTGAGCCATGCCCGTAATTTCGGCCGCAAGTCGCGCACACTCTATGTGATCGGACCTGTGAAGCCGGAGCTGAACTAAACGTAAAGTCTTTTGCAAATTAGCGGTTAATACGATATAGTGAGGGAAGCACTTACGAAATTTTAGAGAGCTGCCGCTCATCACTTATACATTCTTTAGCCAAAAAGAAGGGGAGCGAATCCTCTTCTTTTTGCGTTCTGGAGTAAGGAGTTAAAATATTTATGATTAAAGAGCTAATTGTGGTTGAAGGGAAAAGTGATACCGTTGCCGTTAAGCGGGCGGTTGAGGCCGATACGATTGAAACCGGGGGTTCGGCAGTGGATAACAGGGTCATTGCCAAGATCAAGCTGGCCATGGAGCGCCGGGGTGTAATCATTCTTACCGACCCGGATCATGCCGGAGAGCGAATCCGCAAAATCGTCGCGGCCAAGGTGCCGGGCTGCAAGCATGCCTTTATCCCGGAGAAGGATGCAACCCGCAAAGGAGATATCGGAATAGAGAATGCTTCGCCTGAGGCTATCCGCCATGCGCTGGAGCATGTACATACCTCCTTCGAGGGGGCGCCGCCCATCATTGGGCTGGATGAGCTTATGGCCGCAGGGCTGATGGTACATCCCCGGGCGGCTGAGCGCAGAATGCAGCTTGGCAATCTGCTCGGTATCGGTTATTGCAATGGCAAGCAGCTGTACAAACGTCTGGCGATGTTCGGCATTACCCGCGAAGAATTCGCGCAGGCCCTCGCCCAAATTGATCAGGGAGGCATTACTTCATGAGCGGTATCGAGAATATCTCGTCCCCAACAAGAACCAAAGCGATAATTCAGCGTTACGGATTCTCCTTCAAAAAAAGCCTGGGCCAGAACTTTCTGATCGATCAGAATATTCTGGACAAAATCGTGGATGCCGCCGGTCTGGACAGCACAGCCGGTGCGCTTGAGATTGGGCCGGGGATCGGAGCACTGACGGAACGGCTGGCGTTGACGGCCGGGGCCGTCACTGCGGTAGAGATTGACCGCAGGCTGATCCCGATTCTTAGGGATGTCCTGTCGCCTTATCCCCATGTAAAGATCCGTAATGACGATGTGCTGAAGGTGAATCTGCAGGAGCTGTTCGCTGAGGATTTCACGGGGAGGGACCGGGTTAGTGTCGTAGCTAACCTGCCGTATTATGTGACTACACCCATCCTCATGAAGCTGCTGGAGGAGAAGCTGCCGCTGGATAATATCGTGGTCATGATCCAGAAGGAGGTTGCCGAGCGTATGGCGGCGTCTCCGGGCGGCAAGGAGTACGGCAGCCTGAGTATTGCCGTCCAGTATTACAGCGAGCCTGAGCTGGTCTGTATGGTGCCGCGTACGGTGTTCATCCCGCAGCCTAACGTGGAATCGGCTGTGATCCGGCTGAAGGTCAGAGAACGTCCTCCGGTGGAGGTAGCCGACGAGAAGCATTTCTTTGGTGTGGTTCAGGCGTCCTTTACCCAGCGGCGCAAGACGATTGCCAATAATCTTAAGGCCCGCTTCTTCCCGGAAGAAGGGCGGGAGCGACTGGAGGTGCTGCTATCCGAAGCCGGCATTGAACCCTCGCGGCGCGGAGAGACGCTTAGCATTGAAGAGTATGCGCGGCTCAGTGCGGTTCTTCTGGCTGCAGGCATCGCATAGAATACAGAAAACCCTCCCGGCGGATGAACCAACCGGGGCCTTTGCCCATAACATGGGGTAGAGGTGGTGTTGTAATGAATCTAGGAGACTTGGTCATTCGTAAATCCTATGGCGGCGATGTGACCTTCCGGGTAGACAATATATTGCAGAATAGAGCAGTCATTAAAGGCACGGAGTTCCGTCTGCTGGCGGATTCCCCGCTGGAGGATCTGGTTCAGGTGCCTCCTACACGGGTTACCGAGCGGGGAGCGCGTGCACAGATCAAGGCAACAGAATCTCTAACCTGGTTGCGTAAAGACCGGCAGGTGCAGAGCCAGCGAAGCGGAGAGAGCGTGTCGGGGTCCACGGGAACCTGGGGCCCATCTCCGAAGGAAGCGGCTTATTTTGAAGTGCCGGGTAAGGTCCTGCATTTGGATGGTGATGCACTCTATCTGAAGAAGAGCCTGAGCCTCTACGAGCAGCTGCGCATACCGGCGGAGGGACATCATGTCAACGAATCCAAAATGGCGGAGACGCTGTACCGTCTGCTGCCCCGTGTGCGTCCCGATATCGTAGTGATTACCGGCCATGATGGAGTACTTAAGCAACAGCAGAATTATGATCTGTACAGTCTGAGCAGCTATAAGAATTCACAGAATTTTGTGGCAGCCATCCGGGTGGCCCGTGAATATGAGCGGAATTTCGATGCTTTGACGATCGTAGCCGGAGCCTGCCAGTCGCACTTCGAGGCTCTCCTAGGCAATGGCGCCAATTTCGCCAGCTCCCCGGGCAGAATACTCATTCATGCCCTGGACCCGGTGTATATCGCGGCCAAGGCCTCTTTTACCTCTATCCGGGATACGGTGAACTTAAGCGATGTACTGAGCCATACGATCAGCGGCAATCAGGGGATGGGCGGAATAGAGACGCGGGGCAGCTTCCGGATCGGAATGCCTCAGCTGCAGAATCTGGCTACGCTGAAGGTAGCGCCTTCGGTGCTATAACCGGGTAAGTGATAACTGAACAGGCGGAAGGGATAGGGTAAGCATTCGTGCTTATCCTATTTTGCTGCCACGGAAGCCGCTTATGACACAAGATGGGTCAGGGAGCAGCCGGTCATCATTACTGATAACAAGGTGCTTAAGTCAGGAATTTCCCCGTCTAAAAAAATTCCGTTGACAACTTTTTTCTCATCATCTATAATTATTTATTTAATTTGACAAGTGGTTATGGAAGTTGTATAATGGACAAGGAAAGAGGTGGTCGTCAGGTAATGGCTAATAACGCGCTGTTAGAAATTAAACGCAGTCTTGAAGCTCACGTCGGTCATAAGATCACGTTGCGGGCTAACGGTGGCCGTCGGAAGACCGTTGAACGCACCGGTGTCCTGGAAGAAACGTACCCTTCTGTATTTATTGTCAAACTCGATCAGGAGCAGCAGACATTCAAGCGTGTCTCCTATAGCTATGCCGATATACTTACTGAATCTGTGGAAATCACAGTTACCGAAGACGATGGGCAGATGCGGATTATGTATATCAAAGCTTAGCGTCATGACAGTCTCCCTGCGGGGGGGCTGTTTTTTGATAGAATTTTTATGTTTTGGGGTCCCCGCAAAGTACCTGAGTCATCACCTACGCTAAAGCCCCACTTTGTGGGGTTATTTTGCATGTAGGGGCTCTTCCTGAATTATGCTGCATGACACTGGCCTCCCGGCTGCATACTACATAGGCAGTACGTTCATCATAGAGCAGCATACAAGGGAGGAATTCGTAATGAGCCGCAGAAGACGAAGCATGATGTCGGAGGAATTGAAGACGGAGCTGGCCAAGGAGCTTGGGTTCTACGAAACGGTTGAGCAGGAGGGCTGGGGCGGAATCCGGGCAGTCGATGCCGGGAATATGGTGAAACGGGCGATTCAGCTGGCAGAGCAGGCTGCTGCGCGGAAATTGTAAGCGGCTATAGCGGTGTCATGCCGCACCGGGTATCGCCTGCGGGTGGTACCTTTTCTGCTTCATAGAACCGGATGTATATTTAATGGACTTCACTGTCAGTTTCTCATATAATATGTTAAGTTGTTTTGTACGGGAAAAGCTGAGGGTGGGTGAACGCCTTGAAAATGTATGAGAAGGCACCGGCAAAAATTAATCTGATGCTGGATGTGCTGCATAAGCGGGCTGACGGATTTCATGAAGTGGAAATGATAATGACAATGGTCGATCTGGCGGACCGTCTGGAGCTGTCGGAGCTGAAGCGGGATTCGATTATTATCTCAAGCCAGGCCGGATATATTCCGCTGGATGAGAAGAATCTGGCCTTCCAGGCGGCAAGGCTGATCAAGGACCGGTATAACGTCAGAAGCGGAGTACATATCCATCTGGACAAAAGAATTCCGGTCGCTGCCGGCCTCGCCGGCGGCAGCAGCGATGCCGCGGCTACGCTGCGCGGCCTGAACCGGCTCTGGCGCCTGGGCATCCCGGTGCAGGAGCTGCAGGAGCTGGGCGCTGAGCTGGGCTCAGACGTCCCGTTCTGCGTCACAGGAGGCACTGCCCTGGCTACGGGCAGGGGCGAACGGCTGACCCCAATCGCGAATCCTCCGCAAATGTGGGTCATCCTGGCGAAGCCGCCGATCAATGTATCGACGGCTGAGGTATACGGACGCGTGCGCGCCGGCAACATAGCGGTGCATCCGTCCGCGCTCCGCATGCAGCAGGCTCTGGAGGCCGGTGACTTCTCAGCCGTCTGTGAGGGCCTTGGCAACGTGCTGGAGGATGTGACTCTGAAGCTGCACCCTGAGGTGCAGCAGCTCAAGGAAGCGATGCTGAAGCTGGGGGCGGACGGCGTGCTGATGTCGGGGAGCGGTCCGACCGTATTTGGCCTTGTCTCCAGGCACTCCAAGGTGGCGAGAATCTATAACGGGCTGCGCGGATTCTGCAAGGAAGTCTATGCAGTGCGTTCGCTGAGCTAAGCGGAGCGGGACCATCCTCTGATAACGGAGGCAAAGCGGTTTCCGCTTGTGCAAATCCGTACAATAATGATATTATTCATAGTAATATTCGGTTTTGTATAAAGTGAATTTAAGAATCAAGCATGCATTATTCTTAAATTCAGCTTATAAGGCGAGGAGCATTCCGTGAAAAAACTTAAACGAAGCCAACGGTTAGTTGACATGACCCAATTTTTACTGGAGAAGCCGCATGATCTGCTGCCTCTGTCCACTTTTGCAGAGCGGTACGGTGCGGCGAAGTCATCGGTCAGCGAGGACCTGGCTATTATAAAAGAGGTATTTGAAGGCGAAGGAATGGGCGAGCTGCAGACACTGGCCGGGGCAGCGGGCGGAGTGCGTTATATTCCGCGCATGCCTATGGATATGGCGCTTGCCTTCGTGAACCGTCTGTGCGGGCAGCTTGAGCAGAGCGACCGGATACTGCCCGGCGGTTATCTGTATATGTCGGATCTGCTCGGCCTCCCGTCCCTGATGGAACAGGCCGGTAAGATCATTGCCACCGCCTTCTACGGCGTGGAGATTGATGTCGTCATGACGGTGGAGACCAAGGGGATTCCGCTGGCGTACGCAACGGCTGCGCAGCTGGGGCTGCCGGTCGTGCTGGTCCGCCGTGACCATCAGGTAACGGAGGGCTCGGCTGTAAGCATCAACTACGTGTCGGGCTCCCATAAGAGCATCCATACGATGTCCCTGTCCAGACGGGCACTGCGCGAGAAATCCCGGGTGCTGATTGTCGATGACTTCATGAAGGCGGGCGGCACCGTACGCGGAATGGTCGATCTGTTGGGTGAGTTCAATGCAGAGGTCGCAGGTGTGGGCGTACTCGTAGAGTCCGGCGACGTGGAGAATGAAGAACGCCTGCTGCATGACTACGTGTCGCTGGTGAAGCTGACAGAGGTGGACTCCAAGGTGCGGCGTATTTCGGCGTTTCCGGGCAACTATTTCTCCTCCTGAACGAGGGATACTGCCGGTTCTGAAAAGACGGGCATAATGTCGAAATTATGAGGATTCTTAAGATAACTGCACGAAATCTGTCGAAATCGACGATTCTGCAAAAATAATCTTCTTAATCAGGCATTATTTGGAATGAAAAAGAAGGAATTCGCTTTGCTGTGTGGAATTATACACCAAGTCTCTGATGGAAAAAGGTGGTGAACACACACATGCAAATTACGGATGTCAGACTCCGCCGCGTCAACTCTGAGGGGAGAATGAAAGCAATCGCATCCATTACAATCGATAACGAGTTTGTTGTTCATGACATTCGCGTCATCGACGGGAATAACGGGATGTTTGTTGCAATGCCCAGCAAGCGTACACCTGACGGAGAATTCCGCGATATCGCACACCCGATTTCTTCGGGAACGCGCGAGAAGATTCAATCTGCGGTTCTGGCCGAGTACGAACGTGCCGCTACGGAAGAAGAGGAAGTTATTGAAGAGGGAGCTTAAGCGGTGAACCGCTGACTCTCTGAGAGTTGCTGCCTCCCCAGGGCGGCAATAGGCCATACCGTTTTATATGTTTCGGGGTCCCCGCAGAGTACCTGGGTCAGCCTCGGAGCCAAAGCCCCACATTGTGGGGGGATTTTATTGGGGTTCGAAGAAAAGGGAACCATGCCTGCATGGTTCTCTTTTCTTTTTGCCCGGAATGAGATATATTCAGTAGTGAGTTCAAGAAGTGGGAGGTTGGCATTCTTGAAAAGAATGGCTGTTGTACTTGCTGCAGGCCAAGGCAAGCGCATGAAATCTAAATTATACAAGGTACTGCACCCTGTCTGCGGTAAACCGATGGTAGGGCACGTGCTTGATACAGTGAAGGCGACCGGATGCCAGCATAATGTAGTTGTTGTAGGCCACGGCGCCGAGAAGGTGAAGGCATACTTAGGCGAGAATGCCGAATATGTGCTGCAGGATGTCCAGCTTGGAACCGGCCATGCCGTCAAGCAGGCCAAGGATCTTCTGGGCAGCGAAGAAGGAACCACCATTGTCATCTGCGGAGATACGCCGCTTGTCATGAGCGAGACACTCGAAGGCATGATGGCGCTGCATGAAGCGCAGAATGCTGCTGCAACTGTCCTTACTGCTGTTATGGAGCAGCCTGCCGGATATGGACGGATTATCCGCGGAGAAGACGGCGGAGTGCTGAAGATTGTGGAACAGAAGGATTGCACAGAGAGTGAAGCTGCGGTTAACGAGATTAATACAGGGACGTATTGTTTTGATAACGCGAAGCTCTTTGCTGCTCTCGAGAAGGTTACGAATACCAACAACCAGCAGGAATATTATTTGACGGATGTTATCGGCATACTCCGGGCGCAGGGCGATATCGTTCTGGGCTATCAGGCCCATGATGCAGCAGAGTCCATTGGTGTGAATGACCGACTGGCGTTGTCTGAAGCCGAAGGCTATATGCGTCAGCGCATCAACCGGGGGCATATGCTCGGCGGAGTCACTATCATCGATCCGGCTTCAACCTACATCGGAGCAGATGTTGTCATTGGAGCAGATACGGTGCTGTATCCGGGCACGGTACTCAAGGGCAAGACAGTGATCGGCGAAGATTGTGTGATTGGTCCGGCAAGTGAAATTGAAGACTGCGTGATTATGGACGGAGCGGCTGTGAAGCATTCCGTGCTGAATCAGGCTCAGGTCGGCACACGGGCTTCCGTTGGGCCTTTTGCGTATTTACGTCCCGGCACCGTTCTGGGTGAGGGTGTTAAGGTCGGCGACTTCGTAGAGATCAAGAATGCTACAATCGGCGACGGCTCCAAGGTATCTCATTTAAGCTATGTCGGTGATGCTGAGGTCGGTAAGAATGTCAATATCGGCTGCGGCGCCATCACCGTTAATTATGACGGCTATAATAAGTTCAGAACCGAGATTGGCGATGATGCCTTTATCGGCAGCAACGTGAACCTTGTTGCTCCGGTTACAGTGGGCAAGGGCGCATTCATTGTCGCCGGCTCCACGATTACGCGTCCGGTTTCGGAGAACGATCTGGCGATTGCCAGAGCAAGGCAGGAGAATAAGCCGGGTTATGCAGAGAAGATCCGCTCCCGGGCCAAGGCGAAGAAAGACCAGCATAGTCCATCGTAAAGCGTATAAGCAGAAAGCAGCTGTAGGCTTAGAGCGCCGGACGGACTTCTTGCACATCCGCGCCGGTGCTTTGGCCAGTTAAATTCCGTCACGGAGGGTTTATATTTTATGACTTATTGTGATTCCAAACTCAAGATTTTCACCTGCAACTCCAATCCTAAGCTGGCCAGCCAGATTGCTGATTATATCGGCATTCCGATGGGCGAGTCCCATACGACCAGCTTCAGTGACGGAGAGATTCAGGTTAAGCTGTCGGAGAGTGTCCGGGGCTGTCATGTCTATATCGTACAGTCCACCTGCGGACCGGTGAACGACAATCTGATGGAGCTTCTGGTGATGGTAGATGCGCTTAAGCGTGCCTCCGCGAAGAGCATCAATGTTGTGATTCCTTACTACGGGTATGCCCGTCAAGACCGTAAGGCCCGTTCCCGTGATCCGATTACGGCCAAGCTGGTAGCGAACCTGATTGAGAAGGCGGGTGCACATCGCGTCATTACTATGGACCTTCATGCGATGCAGATTCAAGGCTTCTTCGACATTCCTGTGGATCATCTGCTGGGTGTTCCGATTCTGGCTCAATACTTCCGTTCGAAGCAAATTCAGAACCCGGTGGTCGTCTCTCCTGACCATGGGGGCGTGGTGCGTGCCAGAAAGCTGGCTGACTTCCTTAATGCTCCGCTGGCGATTATCGACAAGCGCCGTCCTGAACCGAACGTCAGTGAGGTTATGAACATTATCGGTAATATTGAAGGCAAAACGGCGATCCTGATCGATGATATCATCGATACGGCAGGAACGATCGTTCTGGGAGCCAATGCTCTGATGGAAGGCGGCGTGAAAGAAGTCTACGCCTGCTGTACGCATCCTGTATTATCCGGTCCCGCGCATGAGCGTCTGGAAAACTCTCCGATCAAAGAAATTATCGTGACGGATACCATTCCAATTCGCAGCAGCAACCCGACCTCCAAGCTCAAGGTACTGTCCGTGGCCCCGCTTATGGGTGAAGCTATCATTCGCGTGCATGAAGAGCTGTCGATCAGTAAGCTGTTCGAAATCGAATAGGCCGCAGGCAGATCAGCAGAAAAAGGGTTACACCTTTCGTCAAGCGGAAGGTGTAACCCTTATCGGCGTGATGCAGCGGCAGGGACTAAAGGCTCGTATAAGCTTCAATATCCCGGACGGGAGATGAAGGTGAAGAGGCTGCGGTTGTACAGCGTACCCTGCAGCTCTACGAAGCCTTCGTCCACCGCTGTAATTACACCGATGTCTACGTGCGCGTTCCCCCTATAGACTTCAACAGGCACAGCATATTGAATATGGTACTGGAAATGGCGCTGCAGTGTTAAGATATCGCCCTGATGTGGCATGTTCATCACCTGTCTCCGGAGTATAAACTTATTGTACCAAAAACGGAACTCTTCTGCTGAGAGTACCGGGCGGAAAGGAAAAACCTTAAATATGAAATGGATTGTTGGACTCGGGAATCCCGGAACGCAATACGCGAAGACCAAGCATAATGTCGGCTTCATGGCCCTCGATGAGCTTGCGTCCAGACACGGAATTGCCTTTAACCAGAATAAATGCAAATCGGTAATCGGTGAAGGGATGATCGGCGGTGTGAAGACGGTGCTGATCAAGCCGATGACCTTCATGAATCTGTCCGGGGAAGCGGTACGGGCTTATATGGATTATTATAAGGTCCAGCTGGAAGATATGATTGTGGTCTATGATGACCTGGATACGGAGCTGGGTAAGATCAGGCTGCGTTATCAAGGCAGTGCCGGCGGGCACAATGGCATCAAGTCCATCATTCAGCATACGGGCACCCAGAGCTTCAACCGGGTGCGGATGGGCATATCCCGTCCGGAGCCGGGCTTTGCTATAGTTGATTACGTACTATCTACCTTCGCCAAGAAGGATGGAGCAAGGCTTGAGAGCATGATAAGTGATACTTGCGATGCTGTGGAATATAGCCTGCAGCATACCTTTGAACAGACCATGGCCAAATTCAACGGATGAAATACAAGGCATAGGGTTCAGGACCCTGCGGCTAAAGCCCTCCCGGGCGGGGCATACTGAAGGTATATACTACCTTCAGGAGGCATATAGATGGCAATACACTATGTATGCAGGCACTGCCGGACGTTCTTGGGAAGCATTGGCAGAAGCGATATTACAGAGATGCAGCTGGGGCTGCAATCCTTGACCCCTGCGGAGCGCAGAGATATCATAGCGTATGATTCAGAAGGCGAGATTACGGTGAAGGTGACCTGCGATTACTGCAAGCAGGCGCTGGATAACAACCCCGAGCTCAGCCTGCTGGCCAGTCCGCTTCAGTAAGGTGGAAGCGCCTGTCTCTATCGTCATCCGCAAGCCTTGGCCTTATCCGCTGAGGCTTGTTTTCGATTCCAATTATAATAGGTGATAGCGGCATTGCTGCTGTCAGCCTGTTTAGTAAGAGAGGTGCACCTGTTGTTACAAGGTCTTATAGAAGCTTTTTCCAAGGATACTGATTTCCAGTCTGTCACCCGTGGCATCGCAGCAGGGATGAAGGAACAGCTTATCTCCGGTCTGTCCGGCTCGGCCAGACAAATCATGCTGGCTGCCCTGCATGAGGAGACGCAGCGTCCGCTCTTGGTTGTGACCCATAATATGTTCTCAGCCCAGAAGATGGCTGATGATTTGCAGGAAGCGCTTTCCCCGGAGCAAGTGCTGCTCTACCCGGCGAATGAGCTGGTGGCGGCTGAGGCCGCTGTCTCAAGCCCGGAGACGCTGGCCCAGCGGATTGATGTGCTGACGCGCTGCGCCCAGGGCTTCCGGGGGATTGTGGTCGTTCCCTACTCCGGCGTTCGGAGGCTGCTCCCCGCTCCGCATGTAATGGCTGAAGCCCAGCTTACGGTTTCGCAGGACGGAACCTTGCCACTGGATGACTTCCTCATGTCTATGATTGAGATGGGCTATGAGCGGGTGGAGCGGGTAGAGAACCGCGGTGAGCTTAGTGTACGCGGCGGTATTATCGACTTCTATCCCATGACCTCTCCACTGGCTTACCGGGTGGAGCTGTTTGATGATGAGGTAGACTCTATCCGCACCTTCGATCCTATGGATCAGCGCTCCATCGATAAGGTCCGCAGTGTGAAGATTACACCGGCCAAGGAGATTATATTCGATCAGCTCCGCCAGGATGCGGCTTCTACCGCTGCGTCTGCAATGCTGGAGCGGCAGCTTGAGAAGATGAGTGACCGTCAGGCCAAGCTGCGTCTGCGTGAGGAGATGGGCCGGGAGCTGGAGATGCTGCGGCAGGGCACCTATTTCCCGGAAGTCTATAAATATATCAGTCTGCTCTACCCTGAACGTATTCATCTGTATGATTATATGGCTCAGGATACTTTGCTTGTCCTGGATGAGCCGGCCAGACTTCTGGAGACCGCCAAGCAGCTGGAGCGGGATGAGTCGGAATGGAATCTGCACCTGCTGCAGAACGGCAAGACGCTGCCTGAGCTGCAGCTCTCTGTCGACAGCGAGGTTATTATGTACCAGCGTCCGTTCCAGAGCCTGTTTATGTCGATATTTCTGCGTCAGGTTCCGCATATTCAGCCACAGAATATCTTGGGCTTCATCAGCCGCGGAATGCAGGACTTCCATGGCCAGATGAATGTGCTGAAGTCCGAGATGGAGCGTTGGCACAAGTCCGGCGTGAAGGTAATCATGCTGGCGAACGGCGAGGAGCGGATGGAGCGTATCCGCCGGGTACTGGATGACTATGGCATCGAGGAGCCGACGATCCTGCAGGGTAACCTGGGCTCCGGCTTCGAGCTTCCTTCGATTCATCTCGCGGTGATCACTGAAGGTGAGATGTTCTCGCAGAAGCAGCGCAAGGCGCGTAAGGTCTCGAAGGGCATTGATAATGCCGAACGGATTAAGAGCTATACCGAGCTGAAGATTGGGGATTATGTGGTTCACCAGAATCACGGGATCGGTAAATATATGGGCATCGGGACGCTTGAGGTCAGCGGCATTCACCGCGACTATATGCATATCCTCTATGCTGGAGGCGACAAGCTCTCTGTTCCGATTGAACAGATTGACCTGATTCAGAAATATGTCGGCTCGGAAGATAAGGAGCCGAAGGTCTATAAGCTGGGCGGCAATGAATGGACCCGGGTGACCAGCAAGGTACGGAGCTCGGTTCAGGATATCGCCGATGATCTGATCAAGCTGTACGCAGAGCGCCAGAGCGCTCTTGGCTATGGCTTCGAGAAGGATACGCAGGAGCAGCGCGAATTCGAAGAGATGTTCCCTTATGAGGAGACCCGTGACCAGCTGCGGGCGATCGAAGAGATCAAGAAGGATATGGAGCAGAACCGTCCGATGGACCGGCTGCTCTGCGGTGATGTAGGCTACGGCAAGACAGAGGTGGCGATCCGGGCTGCTTTTAAATCTGCTATAGAGGGCAAGCAGGTGGCTGTGCTCGTGCCGACGACGATTCTGGCGCAGCAGCACTACGAGACCTTCCGTGAGCGCTTCGCCAATTATCCGCTGAATATTCAGGTATTGAGCCGGTTCCGCAGCCGCAAGGAGCAGAATGAGACGATCAAGGGAGTACGCCAGGGGACAGTGGATGTTATTATCGGCACACACCGGCTGCTGTCACAGGATCTGGTCTTCAAGGACCTCGGCCTTCTGATTGTCGATGAAGAGCAGCGTTTCGGCGTGACCCACAAGGAGAAGCTGAAGCGGCTGAAGACCAATGTCGATGTATTGACTCTGACAGCCACACCGATTCCCCGCACGCTGCATATGTCGATGCTCGGGGTGCGTGACCTGTCAGTTATTGAGACACCACCGGAGAACCGCTTTCCCGTACAGACGTATGTGGTGGAGCATAGCCAGACGCTGACCCGGGAAGCAGTGGAGCGCGAGCTGGCCCGTGGCGGGCAGGTCTATTATCTGTACAACCGTGTACAGGGGATTCAGGAAATGGCGGCGCAGATCTCCATGCTGGTGCCGGAGGCAAGAGTGGGTATCGGGCATGGACAGATGTCGGAATCGGAGCTTGAGAAGACGATTCTCGACTTCCTGGACGGAGAGTATGATGTGCTGGTCAGCACCAGTATTATAGAGACCGGTGTCGATATTCCTAATGTAAATACACTGATTGTTCATGATGCTGACAAAATGGGTCTGTCCCAGCTCTATCAGCTGCGCGGACGCGTCGGCCGTTCCAACCGGATTGCTTACGCCTACTTCACCTACCAGCGCGATAAAGTGCTGACCGAGGTGGCTGAGAAGCGCCTGCAGTCCATCAAGGAATTCACCGAGCTCGGTTCAGGCTTCAAAATTGCTATGCGCGATCTCTCCATCCGGGGAGCAGGCAATCTGCTGGGGGCGGAGCAGCACGGCTTCATTGCCTCGGTCGGCTTCGACCTGTATTCACAGATGCTGGCGGAGGAAATCCGCAAACGCAAGGTGAGCGTGCTTGGCGAGGAGGATACTTCGCTGAAGCAGGGGAATACGGTCATTGATTTGTCGATTGACGCGTATCTTCCTTCCGAGTATATTTACGACAGTATCCAAAAAATAGAAATCTATAAGAAGGTTGCTGCTGTGGCTTCCTTCGAAGATGCCTCCGAGCTTGAGGATGAGCTGCTGGACCGGTTCGGCGAATTGCCGGAAGCCGTTATTAATCTGCTCTCTGTGGCCCGGTTGAAGGTGTATGGCAAGCTGTACGGCATGGAATCCATGGTCCGGCGCGGGGATGATGCCCTGCTTAATTTCCACGAGGGCAGCCTCGGGGCGTTTGATACGGCAAAGCTCGCCAAAGTTGGTAATAGCTTCGAAAGGCGTGTACAATTTGATAAGGATGCCAAGGCAACGATCCGGATCAAAGCGAAGGATTTAGGTGACAAGGAGCTGCTGGATGTGCTGGAGCAATTCCTGGCGGCAGCCAAACAGTCTTTAAAATCGAAGGGAGAATTACACAATGTCGTTAAATAAAAAATCCTGGAAGGTACTGGTGGTCTCGCTGACTGCAGCCCTGTCCTTCTCCATGCTTGCTGCCTGCAGCAATAAAAGTGATGATACTGCGGTGGCAACGTATAAGGGCGGCACCATTACCCAGAAGGAATTCAATCTGGATACCCGCGTAATGAAATTCCTGTCCCCCGAGCAGGCGCAGTATCTGGAGATCGATATGTTCAAGGAGTCCATCCTGAAGCAGGAGGTCGCGTTCGAATACTTGGCGGACAAGGCCACGGATGAAGCGAAGAAGGCTGCGGAGAAGGAAGTCGATACTCAGATCGGCTCTATCAAGACTGCGCTGGGCGATAAGTACAAGAGCACGCTGAAGGAACAGGATCTAAGCGAGTCGGACCTGCGTTCCTATATGCAGCGCGTACTTACCGTATATCAGGACATGCTGCTGAAATTAACGGACGAGCAGGTCAAGACCCATTATGAAGCCACCAAGGCTGATTATAGTGTGGCTACTCTGCGCCATGTCCTGGTGGGCCTGACCGATAGCGCCGGTAAAGAGCGGACGGATGCCGATGCGCTGAAGCGCGCCCAGGAAGTGAAGGCGAAGCTGGATGGCGGGGCAGACTTTGCAGCCGTTGCCAAGGAATACTCGGATGATACCGGCACGAAGGAAACCGGCGGTGAATATAAGGACAAGGCTCTGGTAGAATATGTAGCAGAGTTCAAGGCTGCGGCCCACAGTCTTCCGCTGAATACGATCAGTGAGCCGGTCAAGACTACCTACGGATATCACATTATCAAGGTGGAAGCCCGTAAGGACACTACCTTCGATACGCTGACTGCCGACCAGCTGAAGGCTGTGAAGAACTCTGCCGCTTCTGCCAGCCTGGAGACCTTCCTGGAGAAGGAACTGGACAGTCTGGAGATTAAAATCAATCTGCCGAAGAGCTCAGCTGCTGCAGGCAGCGCGGGAGCCACAGCCACACCGGCTCCGGCTGCGGGCAGTGACACGCCAGCCGCTACAGATACACCGGCTGCTACAGAAGCCGCTAAATAAATTTAGGCTGGACAAGCCGCCTGATGCGCCATGCATCCGGGCGGTTTTTTTTGCCGCAATAGAGCAAAACGGGGAAAATACTGCGGCGGTATAGAAATGACTATTTGTGATCATAACTGGAATGATGCCGGGCCGGGGCGTTCTCATTCTCCATGAACAATTATATGCGGACTGACGGATGTATAAGGAACTGGGAAGAGATGAATACTATGGTCAGATATTACGATAAATCACCGGGATTAACCATTCCCATAATGGACAGTAGTTGGACCATACATCTTAAGGAAAGCGGGGCAACATTTGAAATGAAAGCTACTGGTATTGTAAGACGTATTGATGACCTCGGACGAGTTGTTATCCCCAAAGAGATCAGACGCACCTTACGGATTCGTGAGGGCGATCCTCTGGAAATTTTTGTTGACCGCGATGGTGAGGTTATATTGAAAAAATATTCACCGATTGGTGAATTGGGCGATTTCGCCAAGGAATATGCAGAGTCGCTGTATGAAGGAACAGGGCATATTACCATGATTACGGACCGGGACACGTTCATCGCGCTCGCCGGCGGCTCCAAGAAGGATTATCTGGAGAAGCAAGTGGGTGTGCTGCTGGAAAAGGTAATGGAAAGCCGTAAAACGATGCTTGAGACCAATGCAGGCAGCTATGACATCAGCAAGGACCACACGGAGCTGTTATCCACTTATGTGGCAGCGCCTATTATCTCTGGAGGAGATCCGATCGGCTGCGTAGTGCTGCTGAATAAGGATGATTCAGTCAAGATGGCCCAGATGGAAGTGAAAATGGCGGAGACAGCCGCAGCCTTCCTGGGCAAGCAAATGGAGCAGTAATCAGCTGGTGCTGGAGAGTCCCGCTTTTCCTTTGGTTATTATGACCGTAGGGAATGGCGGGTTTTTGCTGTGAATCGGCCCGCTAAGGAATAGACGCATAGCCATTTACACTTCTACCCTTAGATAAGTTATAATATAGAAATTCATTTGCTTAGGTTAAAGCAAGCTCTATATTATGGCAGTTATGGCTGTAGAAGCAGGTAAACGATGACATCCAATTCGCAAGGCTCGAAGCTGCTGCAGGGCGCTTTTATTCTTAGCGCGGCAGCTATTTTCTCGAAACTGATCGGTACGCTCCAGAAGATACCGCTGCAGAATCTGGGCGGGGACGCCGCGTTCGGTATCTACAATACGGTCTATCCGCTGTATACCATTCTGGTTACGGTGGCGATGCTCGGGCTGCCTGCCGCCATCTCGCGGTTCGTGGCCGAGGCTTCGGCGGCACAGGACGCGCAGAAGGGGCGGCGGGTCCTGCTGCTATCCGCCGGAATTACAGCGGCCAGCGGCCTGGTGCTCGGCATTCTGGTCTACGCCGGGGCTCCGCTCATTGCGGTATGGGTCGGCAGCTCCCATATAGTCCAGGCGCTGCGCAGCAGCGCCTGGGGGCTGGCGGTGGTGCCGCTGATGGCGGCGCTGCGCGGCTACTTCCAGGGACTGCATAATATGATGCCGACCGCCGTGTCACAGGTGGTCGAGCAGTCGGTACGCGTGGCGGTCATGATCGCGCTTCTGCTGTATCTAACAGGCGCTGGCGCAGATGCGGCAGGAATCGCTGCGGGTGCGATGCTGGGTCCAGCCGGGGGCGGGATCGCCGGTCTCGGCGTGATGCTGTTGTATTGGCGCAGCCACCGCCGGGGCTTGCCCGACAGGCTGCCTCAAGCTCCGCTTCAGAACAGAACGGCATCGGCCGTACGAAGGGATAAGCAGGGCATTCCTGCCCGCGAGCTGTTAGCCTATGGCCTCCCGGTGATGCTTGGTGCGCTGGCTGTTCCGTTAATCGGACTGGTCGATGTCTTCACAGTTCCCCGTCTGCTGGCGGGGAGCGGGAGCAGCGAGACGGCGGCGATGGCCCAGTTCGGCATTTATAACCGCGGGCTGCCGCTCGTGCAGATCGTAACGATGCTGGCGACCTCGCTCTCGGTCGTCTTCATCCCGGCACTGGCCGAAGCGAAGTACCAGCGGGATGAGGCCTTGATCCGCACGCGCATCACGCTGTCGCTGCGCTGGTTCTGGCTGCTCGGGCTGGCCGCCTCCGTAGGCCTGGCCGTGCTTGCCGAGCCGGTGAACACGGCTCTGTACGGGGACGCCGCCGGCAGCGGCGCGATGACTTGGCTGGCCTTCACCGCCGCGGGCGGCACGGTCAGCATCATCTCCGCCGCGCTGCTGCAAGGCCTGGGCGCCGTGCGCGCGCCGGCGCTGACCCTGCTGGCCGCCGCTCTGCTGAAGGCGGCCCTCAACCTGCTGCTCGTCCCGCAGCAGGGCATTACCGGTGCGGCCATCGCTGGCGTGGCCGCACATCTCTTCGCAGCAGCGCTGAACGTGCTGCTGCTCTACCGGCAGGGACATTTGCGGCTGCGCGCCGCAGATGTCCTGCTGAAGCCCGCGGCGCTGCTCGCGGGCCTGGGGCTGGCCGCCGCGGCCGTGAGCCACGGCGCAGCCTGGGCGGCAGACGCCGCCGGCTTCGGCGGCGGGCGGACCGCGGCCCTGGCGCAGAGCCTGCTCGGCGTGCTCGCAGGCTGCGCCGTCTTCGCACTCGGCGCAGTGGCGCTGCGGCTGCTCAGCGAGAGCGAGCTGCGCCAGCTTCCGGGCTTCGGCCCGCGCTTAGCGGACAAGCTGAAGAAGCTGCGCCTGTTCCCATAAGGCGCAGCTCAATAGATACATAGCGCAGCCGCCTTTCGCGAACAGCAGGACGCGGCTGCCTGGAAGGAGCAGAATGGCATGAGCGCAACATTAACGATCGTCGGCCTGGGCTCCGGGAACCCGGACCGGCTGACACTGGGCATTATCAAGAAGCTGAAGGCGGCCTCGGCCGTATACGTGCGGACCGCAGAGCATCCTGTCATGGCTGCACTGGCGGAGATGGAGATCGTCTGGGAGTCCTTCGACGGGCTGTATGAGTCGCTGTCGTCCTTCCCTGAGGTCTATGAAGCCATTGCGGCAACGCTAATGGAGAAGGCTGCATCCGCTCCGCAGGGCACGGAGATCGTCTATGCCGTGCCGGGGCATCCCATGGTGGCCGAATCCGCCGTCTCCCTGCTGCGCGGGCGCTGCCCGGAGGCGGGCATTGAGCTGAATATCCTCGGCGGCGAGAGCTTCCTGGATGAAGCGTTCGTCCGTCTGGGCTTTGATCCGATTGAAGGCTTCCAGCTGCTGGACGCCTCCGGTATCCGCAGCTCCCAGCTTCACCCGGAGCTGCACACCCTGATCGGGCAGGTCTATGACAGCTTCACTGCGTCCGAGACCAAGCTCTGCCTGATGGAGCTGTACCCGCCCGAGTATGAGGTCATTGCCGCACATGCGCTTGGCGTGGAGGGCGAGGAGCAGATTCTCCGGGTGCCGCTGTACGAGCTGGACCGGCTGGACGGCTATGGTAATCTGTCGCTGGTATATGTTCCGGCGAGCCGTGCGGATGAAGCACGTAACCGCACCTTTGCCCGGCTGCATGAGATTGTCGATATTCTGCGGAGCCCCGAGGGCTGTCCCTGGGACCGTGAGCAGACGCATGAATCCTTGCGCAAAAATCTGATCGAAGAGACCTATGAGGTGCTGGAGACGATTGACGAGGATGATCCGGACCATATGAGGGAAGAGCTGGGCGACCTGCTGCTCCAGATTATGCTGCACTCCCAGATGGAAGAGGAGCTGGGAACCTTCAGTGTCTACGATGTCATTGAGGGGCTGAATGAGAAGCTGCTGTTCCGCCACCCGCATGTATTCGGCGATCAGGCGGCGGGCAATGCCGAGGAGGCGCTGCAGAACTGGGAAGGGATGAAGGCTGAGGAGAAGCGGCGCAAAGGCGTGAAGCCCGAAGCCCTGTCCGCACTCAGCGGGGTTCCGAGGGATCTGCCGGCTCTGATGAAGGCGTATAAGCTGCAGAAGAAGGCGTCCCGCGTCGGCTTCGACTGGGATAACACCAGTGATGTGCTGGCCAAGATCCGCGAGGAGGTTGACGAGCTTCAGGAAGCGATTGAGACGGGACAGTCCGCCGAGGAGCAGATGCTGGAGCTGGGCGACCTGCTGTTCGCAGCCACCAATGTGGCCCGCTTCATCGGAGCCGATCCGGAAGAAGCGCTGACCCGCACCAACCGCAAATTCGTATCCCGCTTCGAGTATATTGAGCAGCGTCTGCGGGATCAGGGGGTCCGGCTGGAGGACAGCCCGCTCGAAGAGATGGAGGCCCTCTGGCAGGAAGCCAAGACAGAAGAGCGGAAGCAATAGATTTTAGAATTATAGTCTTCGGCGTATATCCCGCGCGTTTCACGGCAATGCTGTGACTATTGGCGCGAATCTCTGATTTAAAATGCATTGAGAGGTTTATAATGTTATAGTGCTATAACCCCCATATCCTACGCACGATGTTACTTTTTCAAAAAAAACGGCGGATCGTGGCAGGAATTGAGGGCGGAATCCAGAATATCATAAAGACGAAATGACGATTTGCCGTGATTCTCCGGTAAACCTGATTTTCATTTATTTTTTGTATCCTAGGAGGAACTTCAAATTATGAACAAGACAGATCTGGTAAACAACATTTCCGAGAAAAGCGGATTGGCCAAAAAAGACGTAGAAACCGTACTTAACGGAATGCTCGGCGAAATTACAGAAGCTCTCGCAAGCGGAGATAAAGTACAGCTGATCGGCTTCGGTACTTTTGAAACGCGCAAACGTTCCGGCCGCACCGGCCGTAACCCGCAATCGGGCACACCTATCGAAATTCCTGAATCCACAGTGCCGGCCTTCAAGGCAGGTAACAAGCTCAAAGAAGCCGTTAACTAATGCGTCTGGACAAGTTCCTGAAGGTCTCCCGTCTGATCAAGCGCCGCACCGTGGCCAAGGATGTGTCCGAACAGGGCCGGGTGTTGATCAATGGACGGGAGTCCAAACCGAGCAGCACGGTGAAGATCGGTGACGAAATTACCGTGCAGTTCGGCCAAAAGCTTGTGACGGTCAAAGTGGAAAAGCTGGTGGAAACCACCCGCAAGGACGAGGCCGCCGGAAT
Source organism: Paenibacillus sp. FSL R7-277 (assembly GCF_000517965.1). Classification (NCBI taxonomy): domain Bacteria; kingdom Bacillati; phylum Bacillota; class Bacilli; order Caryophanales; family Paenibacillaceae; genus Paenibacillus; species Paenibacillus sp. FSL R7-277. The sequence continues at coordinate 28,044 of NZ_ASPX01000020.1, read as the reverse complement.
GTATACCCTGCTCCGTGAAGAGCCTGTTGCCAAAAGCACGGGACTCGACTGGTAGCAAATGATTGCAGCATAAGGTGAAGAGGTATTCCTGAAGCCGGAAGACGGCGGAGCGGGATGCCTCTTTTTTAAAAGATAAGTATTTATATGTTTTGGGGTCCCCGCAAAGTACCTGAGTCATCATCTAAGCTAAAGCCCCACTTTGTGGGGTTATTTTGTTGTTTTCACCTGTTCTATACCCTGTCCTTCCTTCATAGATTAGAACCAAGAAGGAGGGGTACATGCTATGATCGAGCCAGCCAAAGTCAACAAACAGCATGATCTGCACATGCGCAGCCGCAAGCAGATTGAGCTTACCGGTGTGCAGAATGTGGAGAGCTTTGACAGTGAAGAGTTTCTGCTGAGTACAGAACTTGGTGAGCTGACCATTCGGGGGACTCATTTACATATCAAGAATTTAAGTCTGGAGAATGGAATGCTGTCCCTTGAAGGCAATGTTCATTCCCTGATTTATCTGGACCCCGGGGCGCAAGGCAAAAATAAAGGGATTCTCCGCAAGCTGTTTAAATGAATCCCTCCGTTCAATGGATCACCCTGCTCTATATGATTCTGTCCGGCATTGCCATGGGACTGGCCTATGACAGCTACCGGGTGCTGTCGCAGAAGCTGAGATTTCCCAATTGGCTGAATGCGCTGCTGGATTTGCTGTATTGGATAGGGGCGGCCCTGCTGGTCTTTCGCATGCTTTATGCCGGAAACCAGGGACAATTGAGGTTTTATGTCGTTCTTGGCCTCTTTCTAGGTGTATGGATCTATTTTTTGATCTTCAGTATTACGGTGCAGCGTTTTGTGGTAAGGTTAATTCAGTCAGTTCAGTATGTATGCAGGATGCTGTGGCGGTTCATTGCCATAGTCATCGGAGGCCCGATTCTCTGGCTGTGGCGCCTGGTTAAGGGAACAGTACTGCTGCTCGGCCGGGTCCTTCTTTATATTTTTAAGCTGCTGCTGCGTCTAACCAAGCCAATCTGGGTACTTCCTGTAAGGTGGGTCTCTCCGTATGCATCCCGGTTCGTTCATAGCGCCCGGATCGTGAGGATCACCGAGTGGATATCAGGGTGGCGGAAGCGCTGACCTTGAACCCTGGAACTGGAGGTAAGCTGAATGAACAGATTCTCTGCGGAAGAGAAGAATACGAACCAGAGTGCTTCGGCCGCAGGCGCGAAGAGAAGAAAGTTTATATGGATTCTTGTGATGGCTGTTTTCTTCGGCTGGGCCGGATTCACTTTCTTTGCCCAGAGCGCAGTAATCGCCGACAAGAGCGAACAGCTCGCCCGTAAGAAAGAGAACAGTGAGAGTGTAACAGCCACGATGAATCAATTGAAATATGAGGTCTCGCGGCTGAATGACGATGAGTATATCGGACAATTAGCGCGTAAATGGTACAATATGTATCCTGCAGGGGAATCCCCTATCCGTACCGAGCAATCCGGGCAATAAAAGCAGGCGAAAAGAGGCTTACGCTGTGTTGCCTTGCTTTGCTCTTTACTGTATAATCAAATCACCGCAGACAGGATGGACATTATATTCGTCTGTATATTTTTAAGGGAGGATCATTTTATTCTATGGCAATTGAAGTGGGCACCAAGTTAGAGGGCAAGGTGACAGGCATCACGCATTTCGGAGCATTTGTGGATCTGTCAGGAGGTGTCACAGGTCTCGTTCACATCTCGGAGATCGCCGATAACTACGTCAAGGATGTTAACGATCATTTGAAGATTGCGGATGTAGTAACCGTTAAGGTGATCAATGTTGACAAGGACGGCAAGATCGGACTTTCCATTAAGCAAGCCGTTGATAAGCCGGCATCGGAAGTACGTCCCCCCAGAGCTCCAAGACCTGAACGTCCAAGCGGTGGAGACCGTTTCGGCGGTGGTGGCGGCAGTGGCGGAGGCGGCGGTGGATTCAATCGTGAACGGGGTGGGCGTCCATTCAAGCCTGCAGCCGGTAAACCTTCATTCGAGGATAAAATGTCACGCTTCCTGAAAGACAGCGAAGAACGGATATCTTCGATCAAGAAGAACACAGAAGGAAAGCGCGGCGGCCGTGGAGCCAAGCGCGTATAATCTGAGTCTTGCACATCATAAATAACCGCAGGGGTGTTGCGCCCCTCGCGGTTTTTTTGTGTTTGTGCCCGCAGGCCGAATGTAGGCCAAAAACCGAACACCATCGGCAGCTTGGAGGCGCGTGAACCAAATGTAATCGGAAAACCGACTACAATCGGCAACGTGGAGGCGTACGGACCAAATGTAATCGGAAAATCGACTACAATCGGCAGCATGGAGGCGTGTGAACCAAATGTAATCGGAAAACCGATTACAATCGGCAACGTGGAGGTGTACGGACCAAATGTAATCGGAAAACCGATTACAATTTGCTCGCAACGCAGAGTATGAGCAGCCCAAGCCCACCCCAGCTCTATACCGCGCGCCCAAGCTCCCGGCTATTTTTGTCGGGCTTTGAACAAATTGCCGACAGCATCTATGCCATTCTCACATAACTCTAGGGCAATCGCTGACGAATGTCCGCGCGGCCACTACCTGCAACCGGCAGTCTGACTGCGGCAGTCCGCAGCCGATCTTTTACCCCGTATGGGATTGGGAGGCTTTTCCACAGAATGTCGGGACAGGCTTTTTTGTCGGAAATTTTTTACAGATTGCTCTCCGTTTCTGACAAACTTTCTTAAGACCCCCACTATATAATGAGAACCATAAAATTCATAAACGGGTGGTGCAGGGAATGAGTAAAAGCAATGTGGTGAATTTGCCGGAGTGGACAAGAGCAGGAAGCAAAGACAAAAATCAGAAAGAAGCCTTAGGTACGCGCTTGAAGGTGTGGGGCACCAAGCTGCCGGTTATCCAGTTCATCGCGGTCAAGAAGTGGGTACTGCTGCTTAGCCTAATGGGCTTTTTGCTGGGACGGGCTATGATCCTGGATGAGCTTACCCCGTTTGCTGCTGCTTATTTCGCCGTCATTGTATTTATGCGCAGGGATTCCATGCTGCCTGTGGCCGCAGCCATCGTGCTCGGCAGTCTCTTCACCCCATTTCCGGGTGCCATCGTGGTTGCGGCAGAGCTGATTATTTTTTATCTGATCTACAAAGGGCTGGAGAACTTCCAGCGGGTGGATCTGTCTTATGCCCCTCTGATGGTGTTCGTAGCTTCGTTTATGGTGGGACTGTTCCAGGTCGTTATCGGTCCTTCGCTCACGTGGTATCCGCTGATGATGGCGGCCATTGATGCCATACTCGGATTCGTGCTGACGCTTGTATTCCTGCAGGCGCTTCCTTTATTCACCTATAAGCAGAAAAGCAGGGCACTCCGCAATGAGGAGGTACTCTGTCTGATCATTTTGCTGGCTTCCGTCATGACTGGCCTTGTCGGCTGGACCATTAACGGTCTATCGCTGGAGCATGTTTTATCGCGGTTTCTGATTCTGATCTTTGCCCTGGCCGGAGGAGCGCCGCTTGGTGCTGCGGTTGGTGTAGTGACCGGACTAATTCTCAGTCTGGCCGATATCGGAGCCATCTATCAAATGAGCCTGCTGGCCTTTTCCGGGATGCTGGCAGGCATGATGCAGTCCGGACGCAAAGGGGCGGTCTCCATCGGGATGCTGCTGGGATCAACGATTCTATCCGTATACTTCATGGGACCGGGCGATGTCATGAATTCTACCTGGGAGACCTGTGCAGCTGTAGTATTGTTTCTTCTAACACCTAAGGGGATGATTACTGCCATTGCCAAATATGTACCAGGCACAGCCGATCACAGCCGTTCCCAGCATGAATATGCCCGGAGGGTCCGGGATATTACAGCAGACCGGGTGACCCAGTTCTCGCAGGTATTCCAGCAGCTCTCCAGCAGCTTCGGGCAGATTCCCCGGGCCGCAGAGGCGGGCAAAAGCGACCGTGAGATGGAGGACTTTATGAATACGGTAACAGAGGGAGCCTGCGCCGGATGCATCCGGCGGACCCACTGCTGGGATGCCAAGTTCTATCAGACCTACAGGTATATGACGGACATGATGACCACGGTCGAGGAGTGCCCGGACATTACCGCTGCCCAGCTACCGCCGGAGTGGAGCCGGATCTGCGGCAGGACGGGGGAGGTTCTTGAGGTGATGAAGGGCCAATATGAGCTATACCAGCATGATATGCGCTGGAAGCGGCAAATATACGACAGCCGCCAATTTGTGGCCGAGCAATTATCCGGAGTCTCGCAGGTCATGGAGGACCTGGCGAAGGAGATTAAGCGGGAAGGGCAGGCGATGTACCGGCAGGAGAGCCAGATCCGGGAGGCGCTGGAGAAGCTGGGCCTCTCCATTCACAGCATTGAGATTCTGAGTCTAGATCCCGGCCGGGTAGAGATTGAAGTCGTGCATGCCTACACCCGGGGCTTCGATGAATGCCGCAAAATGATTGCCCCGCTGCTCTCGGATATTCTGGAGGAGAATATCGCAGTGGTCAGTGAGACCGCCGTCCATCCCCGTGAGGGCCTGTCGATGGTGACCTTTGGCTCGGCCAAGGCTTACGAGATTAGCTCCGGCGTAGCTGCAACCGCCATGGGAGGCGATATGTTGTCGGGGGACAGCTTTAGTACGGTGGAGCTGGGTAACGGTACCTTCGCCGTCTCCATCAGTGACGGAATGGGCAACGGGGAGCGGGCCCGGATGGAGAGCAGCGCTGCGTTATCTATGCTGGAGAAGCTGCTGCAATCGGGAATGGATGAGAAGCTGGCGGTGAAATCCGTTAACTCCATTCTGCTGCTGCGCTCCCCGGATGAATTCTATGCGACAGTAGATATGGCGCTGATCGACCAGTATTCGGCGCAGACCATCTTCATGAAGATTGCTTCCGCTCCAAGCTTCATCCGGCGGGGCAGCGAGGTGATCCCTGTGACGGCCAGCAATCTGCCGATCGGCATCATCAAAGATATCGAAGTGGATCTGGTCACCATGCAGCTTCGCCCCGGTGATATTCTCATTATGATGACTGATGGTATTTACGATGCGCCCGGATATGCCGTTAATAAGGAGATATGGATGAAACGTCTGATTCAGGAGCTGGAGGGCGATGACCCGCAGGATATGGCGGACGAGCTGCTGGATAAGGTAATCCGCTATCAGGGCAATGAGGTCCATGATGATATGACCATCGTAGTCAGTCGTGTGGATCATTACCACCCGGAATGGTCCAGCCTGCATATGCCCGGCGTAGGCCGGATGGAGCGCCCGCGTACGGTTAGCTAACGCAGTTGCGATACGATTGGTGGGTATCACTTGAGTTTAAGTCTGATTAAGCTGAAAATGTTGTACGAAATGCAGTCTGACGCTGAAGATACCTGGGTGTTGGAGTGAGAAAGTTTGGAGCCGCAGAAGCGTTAGCGTTCGCCTTTGTCTTCTGATTTCAACCGCTAAATGGTTTTTGGTAAATCAAGAAATCGGAAGACAACAGCGATCGGAAGTCCACAATTCTTGCAGTGACCCTTGCCTCACCTTGACTTCATTCCGAAGTTTTTCAGCTATAGGCGGCGTTTGAAATCTCTCAACCTTGGCAATGCTAGTAACTAGACAAGGAAGGGAGGAACGGTCATGAAGCAAATTCTGCTGATCACGGACGGTTGTTCGAATGTGGGGGAGAGTCCGGTGCTGGCGGCAGCACACGCCCGTCAGGAGGGCATCACGGTCAATGTTGTAGGGGTCGTGGATTATGGAACCATCGGTGAGCTGGGCAGCCGGGAGATTGCCGATATTGCCAAGGCAGGGGGCGGGATCAGCCGGATCGTGGGAACCCCGCAGCTGGCCCAGACCATTCAGATGATGACACGCAAGACGGTGGTTCAGACCATTCAGCAGGCGGTTAATAAAGAGGTGCAAAAAATTCTCGGCGACGGCTCACTGGCGGAGCTGCCTCCGCAGCAGCGTTCACAGGTGGTTACCGTGGTCGATGAGCTGACCGAGACCTCGCCGCTGCGCATTGCGCTTTTAATTGATGCAAGCGCCAGTATGAAGCCGAAGCTTGGCGCGGTGGAGGACGCCATCCGTGATCTGGCGCTCAGTCTGGAGGCCCGGGAAGGGCGCAGCGAGATTGCCGTGTTCCATTTTCCCGGACGCTCCGGCAGTGAGGATGCCATGCTGGATATCGACTGGACCCGGAATGTGTCCGAGGTCCGCTCCCTCTTTTCCAGACTGAAGATGCGGGGGGCTACGCCGACCGGGCCGGCTATTTTCAAGGTGCTGGAACATTACCGGTATGATAAACTGGAAGAACATCGTAATTATCTTCCAGGGGAAGATGACGGGGCAAGAGAAGGGATGATTGATGGGTATGTCGTCTAATCCATCCTATCCGGCAGGCACAGTGATTACCGGCAAATGGCGGGGGAACCGTTATGTCGTGGAGCGTGTGCTGGGGAAGGGGGCAAACGGAACCGTATATCTGGTGCAGCGGGAAGGCCGACGGGAGCGGTATGCGCTCAAGATCGGATACGATACGCTGGAGCTGCAGTCTGAGATTAACGTGCTGACCTCCTTGCAGTCCTGCCGTAAGCGCAGCGAGCACCGGGCCCGCAAGGAATCGCCGCTATCCTCCTATCTGCTGGAATCGGATGATTTCAAGGACCGGGACCATACCCCCTTTTATGTGATGCGTTATGTGGAAGGAAGGCCGCTGCACCATTTCCTGTCCAGGAACGGTGCCTCCTGGCTGGGGCTTGTCGGAATGACGATTCTGGAGAAGCTGCAGACGCTGCATGAGTGCGGCTTCGTGTTCGGGGACCTGAAGCCGGAGAATGTCATGGTATCCAGCTACGGGGAAGCCGAGCTGATTGATTACGGAGGGGCAAGTCCAATCGGACGGAGCGTGAAGCAGTTCACCGAATGGCATGACCGCGGATTCTGGAATGCCGGCAGCCGGACAGGCGACCAGAGCTATGACCTGTTTGCTTTTGCCGTCCTGTGCCTGCGTCTGCTTAATGAAGAAGGGCTGAAGTCTGCCGCCCAGCAGCTGCCGCAGACAAGGAGCGTAGAGGAGCTGATGAAGCTGGCCCGGGAGCTGCCGGATAAGAAGCTGTCCTCCTGGCTATGCCTCGCGCTCAAAGGCGGTTTTCCCGGTTCCGCGCAGGCAGCAGAGATCTGGAGAAGCCACATCTACAGAGGACGGAAGACCGGACACGAGACGATGGCGACCCCGCGCTGGCTCAAAAATGCGTTCGCGCTGTCTTTATTTCTGCTGGCATTCACGCTATACTGGGTGTTCCGTTTCTGAGATCTGAAATCGTACATAATCCACAAGATGCTGACCGCCGGAGCAGGCCGTGTAAGGGATGGCAGGAAAGGAAGCCCCTATGGAGCACAGGAAGGAACTGGTGGAATCCGTAATGGAGGCTGCGGCTGAATATGAGCTGTGGGCGCCCCATGACACCATTGTAGTCGCAGTTTCCGGAGGGCCGGACTCTGTGGCTCTTTTGCGTATTCTGCATGAGATATCCCTGACCCGGATGCCGCTGACGCTGATCTGCGCCCATGTCAATCACGGGTTCAGAGCCGAGTCGGTTGAGGAAGCAGAGCTGGTCCGGGACCTCGCGGCCGAGCTGGGTATTCCCTTCGAGCTGGGCGAATTCGATATTCCGTCCATCATTAAGGAGAGCGGGCTTGGGCCGGAAGGGGCTGCACGGGAGAAGCGTTACCAGTTCCTGATTGCTACCGCACACCGTTATCAGGCGCGTTCGGTGGCGCTGGCCCATCATGCAGACGATCAGGCCGAGACGGTGCTTATGCGGCTGCTGCGGGGGAGCGGGCCTTCGGGCCTTGCCGGCATGCGCTGGAAACGGACCGAAAAAAAGGTGGAACTCATCCGCCCCTTCCTGCGTATTAACAAAACGGCTCTTGTCGGCTTTTGCCGGGAGGAGGGCCTGGCTTATGCGGAGGATACGACCAACCTCCTGACGCAGTACAAGCGGAATGCAGTCAGGCTGGAGCTGCTCCCTATGCTGGAGCAGCATAATCCGAGAGTGAGACAATCGCTTCTGCAGCTGGCTGAAATTGCCTCGGCGGAAGATGAATATATGGAGGCGAATGCGGCAAAATGCTTTGATGAGCTGGTTTTCACCGAGCATGGAAAATACACCTTGAAAAGAGCTGCCTTTGCGGCCATACCCTCCGCTTTACAACGGCGTTTGATTAAACTAATATTAAATTATCTGTCGGCGGATTCATCATTCATGGATTTTTCCAAGATTGAAGCAGTACGCCGGGGAACGCTGCAGGAATACCCTACCGTCTGGACGCTGGATATGGGTGGCGGTTATGTCTGCGTGCGGCAATATGATACCATTGTGTTCTCGTCCAAGCCCTTGACCCGGCAGGTAAGCTATACATACCGGCTGTCTTTGACTCATCCCCGGATTAAGCTGATGGAGATAGGAAAGGTTATGACGATGAGGGGGCTTGCGGGGGAAGTTTTTTCTGCACAGGAGGAGGATTACGGGAAGAACTCGGCTTGGTTTGACGGGGACGATCTTGTCCTGCCGCTCACCATTCGTTCCCGGTTGCCTGGAGATACCATAAGGGTTATGGGATTAAACGGAAGCAAAAAGGTAAAAGATATTTACATTGATGATAAAATACCTTCTTCCGAACGGCCTGCAATTCCCCTCGTATGTGATGCACTCGGCAATATCGTCTGGATTCCGGGCGTAAGGCGCTCGGTGCATGCCGCAGTTGGGCGGCACACGGCCTCAGTTCTGCTCCTGACCCTGGAAGACTTGGAACAGGGCGAAGAATCGTAATGGCCGAAGTAAGTCTTTCATAAGTATATCTTAGGAGGTTCGCAAGTTGCAGAATGATATTCAGGAAATCTTGATCAGCGAAGATGAAATTCAACAAAGAATCAGGGAGCTTGGCGCCCAGCTGAGCAAGGAATATGCAGACCGCACACCTTTAGTGATTTGTGTACTCAAAGGTGCGTTTATTTTTATGGCGGATCTGGTTAAAGTGATTACAGTACCCGTTGAAATGGACTTCATGGCGGTATCCAGCTATGGCGGTACAACCAAATCATCCGGCGTAGTCAAAATCATCAAGGATTTGGACACATCGGTTGAAGGCCGTGATGTTCTGATTGTCGAGGATATTATCGACAGTGGCCTTACACTCAGCTATCTGATTGACATGCTGCAGGGGCGCAATGCCGCTTCTGTCAATGTAGTCACTCTGTTCGACAAGCCCTCGGGCCGTGCAGTGAATCTTGAAGCCCAGTATACCGGCTTTGTGATTCCTGATGCATTCCTTGTAGGTTATGGACTGGACTATGCCGAGCTGTACCGGAACCTCCCTTATGTAGGTGTACTGAAGCCTGAAATTTATACCAAATGAACTACCCGACAGCCTTAGATCTACGGATCACTTTTCTGGATTTCCTGACAATTTGAGGAGTCCGGTCAGGCTATGGTACAATAACTTGAGCGTTGCGAGAGGAGGTAGGGGATGAATCGGTTCATCCGGAATTCTGGTTTTTATTTGATTTTATTTTTAGTCGTGGTGGGCATAGTCCAGTTTGTAAGCAATGGAAATGAATCCGCCGATCTCCCTAGATATGATGAGTTGCGGCAGGAGATCTCGAACAATAATGTGAAGAGCATGACGGTTCAGTTTGAGGGGAATGCATTTCTGGTTACTGGCGAATATAAAGAGCTGCCACCCGAGGCTAAATCGAAGAATTTCTCCACTTATGTTCCTCCTACAGACGAGGCCCTTAACGAGCTTGTGGCTGCCAGCGATAAGAACGGCATAGAACTTAGCCAAAAGAAAATGGAAGGTGACAGCATCTGGCTGACATTCCTCTCTTCCATGATTCCACTGGTCATCATGTTCATCCTGTTCTTCTTCCTGTTCAATAATGCACAGGGCGGCGGCGGCAAGGTGATGAACTTCGGCAAGAGCAAGGCCCGGTTATATAATGAAGAGAAGAAGAAGATCAGCTTCGAGGATGTTGCAGGAGCTGACGAAGAGAAGCAAGAGCTGGTTGAGGTTGTTGAATTCCTCAAGGACCCCCGCAAATTCGCAGCGGTGGGTGCCCGGATTCCGAAGGGGGTACTCCTTGTAGGTCCTCCGGGAACAGGTAAAACCTTGCTGGCCCGTGCAGTTGCAGGGGAAGCGGGCGTTCCGTTCTTCAGCATCTCCGGTTCCGACTTCGTGGAAATGTTCGTCGGTGTCGGCGCATCCCGCGTACGTGACTTGTTCGAGAACGCGAAGAAGAACGCTCCTTGTATTATCTTTATCGATGAGATCGATGCTGTGGGACGTCAGCGCGGCGCAGGACTTGGCGGCGGACATGACGAACGGGAACAGACCCTTAACCAATTGCTCGTTGAAATGGACGGCTTTGGCGGCAACGAAGGCATTATCATTGTCGCGGCTACCAACCGCGCAGATATTCTTGACCCGGCGCTGCTCCGTCCGGGACGTTTCGACCGTCAGATTACGGTTGACCGTCCAGATGTGAAGGGCCGTGAAGCTGTACTGAAGGTTCACTCCCGCAACAAACCGCTGACCAAGGATGTAAGACTTGACGTTATCGCCAAGCGTACTACCGGCTTCACTGGTGCCGATCTGGAGAACCTGCTAAACGAAGCGGCATTGCTTGCTGCACGCCGTAACCGCAAGGACATTACGATGCGTGAAGTGGATGAAGCGATTGACCGTGTCATCGTCGGTACCGAGAAGCGCAGCCGCGTCATCAGTGACCGCGAGAAACGGATTGTCGCATATCACGAAGCAGGCCATACCATTGCCGGCTACTTCCTTGAGCATGCTGATGTGGTTCACAAGGTTACCATTATCCCGCGCGGCCGTGCCGGCGGATATGTTATTATGCTTCCTAAGGAAGACCGGATGATCGTAACCAAGCAAGAGCTTCTGGATAAGGTTACCGGATTGCTTGGTGGACGCGTTGCTGAAGAAATGTTCATTGGCGAAATCGGCACAGGCGCTTACAGTGACTTCCAGCAGGCTACGCGCATTGTGCGTGCGATGATTATGGAATACGGAATGAGCGATAAGCTTGGGCCCTTGCAGTTCGGTGCAACCCAAGGCCAAGTCTTCCTGGGCCGGGATATCGGACATGAACAGAATTACAGTGACTCCATTGCTTATGAGATTGATCAGGAAATGCAGAACCTTATCCGCAGCAGCTATGAGCGCTGCAGAGAGCTGCTGACCAAGCATTCCAAAGAAATGCACCTGATTGCCAACACCCTGCTTGAGAAGGAAACGCTGGAGCTTGATCAGATCACAGAATTGATTGAGCAAGGCTACCTGAGCGAGGATGGCAAGCCAGAAGAAGGCGAGGCCATTACCAATGAAGCGGGCGAGCCGATCATTGATTCCATCGGTGATGTGCGTGTCCGGATTCAAGGCAAAACTGGCGAGGAATCCCCATTAGACCTGTCCAAGGATATTCCGAACAAGCCGGACCCAGAAGAGGGCAACGGACCGGATGACGGGAATAAGGGCGGCGGAAGCCTGGTCTAAGCTGTATCGCAGCAAATTGTGTAATCTAGCCCGGAGAACCACTGGTTCTCCGGGCTTTTCTTTTAAAATATAAGAATGTATATGTTTCACACGGCAACTTGTCCTCCGGTTTCTCTCTGAAACAGAGCGCCCGCTTAGATTGACAGGGGGTGGAACGTTGTGTACATTAGTGAATAAATATTAAATTTATCATTTATAAGAAATGTATTGGCGTTAAGCCATGAAGACATAAGGGGGAGACTGACCGTGGAAGCTCTGGCGCTTGAGCGCAAGCAGGAACAGAATCGTGAACTTCGTGTGCGCCTCGAACAGCTTAAGAAGGAACGGAATGCTATTATTCTGGCTCATTATTATCAGCGTGATGAAATTCAGGAAGTTGCCGATTTCCGGGGAGACTCGTTTTTGCTGGCCCAGAAGGCGGCGGAGACAGAGGCAGATGTAATTGTATTCTGCGGCGTTCATTTCATGGGGGAAAGCGCCAAGATTCTGGCGCCGAACAAGACGGTCCTGATTCCTGATGAACGTGCTGGTTGCCCGATGGCTGACATGGTCAATGTGGATGGGCTGCGTAAGCTGAAGGCGCAGCATCCCAATGCGAAGGTAGTAACCTATATCAATTCCTCTGCAGAGATTAAGGCGGAGACAGATATTTGCTGCACCTCAGCGAATGCGGTGAAGGTGATCGAATCACTCGATGCTGAAGAAATCATCTGGGTGCCCGATAAGAATCTGGGTCAATATGTGCAGGATCAGACCGGCAAGAAGCTGATTATCTGGGAGGGCTATTGCAATACTCATGACATGCTTACCGTCAAGGATGTCATGGAGATGAGAGCCAAATACCCGGAAGCTGAATTTGTTGTACACCCCGAATGCCGCCCGGAAGTCGTGGCAATGGGGGACTATGTGGGCAGCACTACCTCAATTCTGGAATATTGCCGGAAATCGGACCGCCGGCAGTTTATTGTGGGTACTGAGGATGGAACCGGGTATCAGCTGCGGCTGGACAGCCCGGATAAGGAGTTTCATTTTGCCACCAAATTCCTGGTATGTCCTAATATGAAGGTAAATAATTTGAAAAAGCTGGTCAAATGCCTGGAGACGATGAAGCCGCAGATCTATGTACCGCCTGCAGTCGCCGACAAAGCCAGAACATCCTTAGAGCGCATGCTACAAGTCCGGTAGCATGCGCTACTCTTTCGTTGAAACAGGTGAAAAGCGGTCATGATTCCACAATATTTGGTTGATTTTGATCTTCAGGGACTTCCTGTAGTTAAGACAGACTGCCTGGTCATTGGTTCCGGTATTGCCGGGTTATTCACAGCGATCAAGGCCAGCGAAGACCGGAAGGTTATTATGATTACGAAGAAGACCGTAATGGAGAGCAACACACGGTATGCCCAGGGCGGAATTGCGGCCGTCATTTCGGAGGATGATTCGCCGGCGTATCACCGTCAGGATACCCTGATGGCCGGCGCGGGACTGAACTCCTCTGCGGCTGTGGATGTGCTGGTCAATGAAGGGCCCGAAGGCGTCCGAGAACTGATCCGGCTTGGCACGATTTTCGATAAGGAGAATGGTGTACTTGCCTTAACCCAGGAGGGGGCACATAGCCACCGCCGTATTTTACATGCAAATGGGGATGCTACAGGATATGAGATTGTCCGCGCACTCGCTGAACAGGCTGCCCGGCATGAGAATATTGAGACCTGGGATGACCATTATGTCGTTGACCTGATTACGGAGGACGGAGAGTGTCTGGGAGCGCTTGTACAGCGGCCTGACGGCGGGCGTTTATTCCTGCAGGCAGATGCAACAATCCTATGCTCCGGCGGAGCAGGACAGCTATACCGTTACACGACCAATCCTGAGGTGGCCACCGGAGACGGGGTAGCCATTGCTTATCGTGCCGGTGCCCATATCCGGGATATGGAGTTCATTCAGTTTCATCCGACAGCACTCAGCTATCCTGGCGCTCCGCGCTTCCTGATCTCGGAGGCTGTGCGGGGAGAAGGCGCTGTGCTGCGGAACATTAACGGTGAGCGGTTCATGGAACGTTATCATGAGCTGCAGGAGCTGGCCCCGCGGGATATTGTTGCCCGCGCCATTGTAAGCGAGATGGAATTGACCAAATCCACCTTTGTCTATCTGGATATTACGCATGAACCGGCGGATATGGTTAAACACCGCTTCCCGACCATTTATGCAACCTGCATGAGCTACGGGCTGGATATTACAAGTGACTGGATTCCGGTGGCTCCTGCTGCGCATTATATGATGGGGGGCGTGAAGACCGACCTGAGCGGAGAGAGCACGGTTGCCCGCCTGTTTGCCTGCGGTGAGGTATCATCTACTGGTGTGCAAGGTGCCAACCGGCTGGCCAGCAACTCCTTGTCGGAAGCTGTTGTGTTCGGCCGCCGGATCATTGAACGAATCCGCCAGCTTCCACCGCTTGACCGGGATAACCTATCGGTAGCCTATCATCAGGCAAGGGTAGAAGCTCCTGCACAGGCAATTGTAGAACGGCGGTTGAAGCTGCAAAAGGCTATGGTGCGGTACGCCGGACTGCGGCGGAACCGGGAAATGCTGAACAAAGGCTTGGATGAGATAAAGCGCCAACTGCCGATTTTTAATACCAAGCTGACAACACGGGAAGAATACGAGTTCGCCAATATGCTTACATGCTGTCTGCTGATCACTGAATCGGCCCTGGCACGGGAGGAGAGCCGCGGTGCGCATTATCGTGAGGATTATCCGCTGCGCAGTGACGCACAGTGGCAGAAGCATCTGCTCCAGATTCGCGAACTTGGAATAGTGGAGGAATTAAGTGATGATGTTTAACGGATACAATGAAGATCTGCTTAAGGCTATTAAGGGCTGGCTGCAGGAGGATGTCGGCTCGGGCGATATTACTACCCGAACAACCATTCCTGCCGGGCATGAGTCCAAGGGAATCATCCATGCCAAGGAAGACGGGATTATTTGTGGAATCCCCGTGGCCGAGCTGGTATTCGAAGTTGTTGATCCTGGGCTCGTATTCACGGCGCTGGTCCAGGAAGGACAAGCTGTCTCCAAGGGCACTGTGATTGCTGAGGTAGAAGGCAGCACTCATGCCATCCTGACCGGTGAACGGCTTGCCCTCAACTTGATGCAGCGTTTATCCGGTGTGGCCTCGCGCACGGCTTCTTTTGTAGAGAAGCTTCAAGGGCTGCCGACCCGCCTGGTGGATACCCGCAAGACCACACCGGGTCACCGGATGCTGGAGAAATATGCAGTCCGCATAGGCGGCGGAGCCAACCACCGTTACGGTCTGTATGATGCGGTAATGATTAAGGACAATCATATCAAGGGGGCCGGCGGCATCCGTCAGGCAGTAGGGCGTGCCCGTGCCAATATCCCGCACACCATGACCATTGAAGTAGAGACGGAGAGTCTGGAGCAGGTAGAGGAAGCGCTGGCGGCCGGAGCGGATATTATTATGCTCGATAACATGTCTCCTGAGCAGATGGCTGAAGCCGTGAGAAGAATCCGGACCAAGGCGAAGCATGTCACCATCGAGGCATCGGGCAATGTATCTCTAGAGACGGTCCGGGGCATTGCTGAATCGGGTGTGGATGTGATTTCGGTAGGACGGCTGACGTATTCCTTCGCGAGTCTCGATATCAGCCTGGATCTGAATGGCAAGAAGGAGGGAGCCCTCTGATGATACTTGTCGTCGATATCGGCAATACGAACATCGTGCTGGGTGTCTACCGGGGCAGTGAGCTGCTGCACCATTTCCGGCTGAGCACTGCCCGCGGGTCCACTGTCGATGAATATGGTGTAATGATTCATAATCTGTTCAGCATGTCGAATCTCTCGTTCAGGGATGTCGAGGGGGTCATCATCTCCTCGGTTGTTCCGCCGCTCGTGCAGGTTATCGTAGAGATGTGTGTCAAATTCATCGGCAAGGACCCGCTCCTTGTGGGGCCTGGTATCAAAACCGGGCTTAATCTGCGTTATGAGAACCCGCGCGAAGTGGGGGCGGACCGGATTGTGAACGCGGTTGCGGCGATTGAGCAGTATAAATGTCCGCTTGTCGTCGTTGATTTCGGCACGGCAACCACCTTCGACTGCATTGATGCCGGGGCCAACTATCTGGGCGGTGCTATCGTGCCGGGTCTGGGCATTTCCACGGAGGCCCTCTATCTGCGGGCATCCAAGCTGCCCCGGATTGAGCTGGAGAAGCCCAAGAAGGTAATCGGGCGCAATACCGTACATGCGATGCAGGCAGGGATCATTTTTGGCTATGCCGGTCAGGTTGAGGGTATCGTCAGACGCATCAAGCAGGAGATGAATGCTCCCGTTCTCAAGGTTATTGCTACCGGAGGGCTGGCCTCACTGATTGCCAGTGAGACAGAATGTATCGATGAGGTGAATCCGATGCTGACGCTTGAAGGATTGCGCATTATTTACAACCGTAACAAATAATCATAAAGATGAACCTATACAGAAGAGAGAGATAGGAGGAGTAGGCACCCAATGGATAATAAGAAGGACCGGCTGGTCCGGGGGACGGCGATGAACGGAAGAGTCAGAGCGTTCGCTGTCCGTACCACAGAGCTTGTCGATGAATTGCGGCGCAGACATGATACGTATCCGACGGCTACGGCAGCGCTTGGACGTACGGTTACTGCCGCAGCTATAATGGGAGCCATGCTCAAGGGGCAGGAGAAGCTCGCGATTATGGTCAAAGGAAACGGTCCGCTCGGGCAGATTACGGCTGAATCCAATGCCCTGGGAGAAGTTCGCGGCTATGTGCGCAATCCGCATGTTCATCTGCCAAGCAACAGCATGGGCAAGCTGGATGTTGCAGGGGCGGTAGGTACGGAAGGCTTCATTGATATCAGCAAGGATCTGGGGATGAAGGAGCCGTACCGCGGCAGTGTGCCTATCGTTTCAGGAGAGCTGGGTGAGGATTTTACCTATTATTTTGCCCTCTCGGAGCAAACGCCTGCTGCTGTAGGACTTGGAGTGCTGGTGGAGACCGATAATTCAGTCAGAGTTGCCGGAGGCTTTATTATTCAGCTGCTGCCCGGGCTGACCGATGAGGAGATTACCGAGGTTGAGCAAGCGGTTGGAGCCATGCCTTCGGTTACGTCCGTGCTGGATCAGGGGCTTGAGCCTGAGGAAATGCTGCGGCTGCTGCTGCCGGATGCTGTGATCATGGATGAGCTGGAGGTCCGATTTGTATGTCAGTGCTCACGGGAACGGATTGAGCAGACTCTGGTTAGTCTGGGTGAGCACGAGCTGGAACGGCTGATCGAAGAAGATGATACGGCAGAAGTTGTCTGCCACTATTGCAATGAGAGCTATGTATTTAACAAGGATGAACTGCAGGTAATCCTCGATCAAGCGAAGTCATAGGGCTATGAAATGGTGACAAGACAGGAGCGCGCGCTGCGCAATGCCGTTATATTACTTGCTGTGGCAACGCTGGTGCTGGGAGGGCTATTATTCTGGAGCCTGCGTGCCATGGCACTGCTGAAGGCAGAGACGGCTGAAGGAGAAGCCTCGGATGTCGCTGCTGCCGGAGGACAGCCGGTCACGGAACAGGAATGGATAGAGGAGCTTCAGAAGAAGCACGGGGAAGAAGTGCTGCTGAGCATGCTGAATCACATCGTGGTAGGCAAGGAAGCCGCAGCGCTGGGAATTATGGTCACGGATGATGAGATTGAATGGGAACTGAAGCGGGGAATGTCCGGTTACAGCTCGGAGGAGCAATATTATCAGCAGATGCAGTCTGAGCTTGGACTATCCCGTCAGGAGCTGCGTGAGGAGACGGCATACCGGCTGACACTCCAGGCCATAGCAACGGCCGGCATTACGGTCAGCGATGCGGAAATTGATGATTATCTGAAGCAAAATAGCGAGAGATTCATGCCCCGCAAGCAAATGCAGCTCTCTATCATCCAGACCTCCACCTATAACGAGGCCAGTACAGTGATGGACCGCCTGGAGCGGGGTGAGGATTTTGCAGTGCTGGCCCGTGAGGTCTCGATCGACGAGGAGAGCCGCCAGCATGGCGGCAGTATCGGAACGGTCGAGGAGAAGGACCCGTTCTGGCCTGAGGAGCTGCTGGAGACAGCAGCCGGGCTGGAGAATGGCGATATCGCAGGACCGCTGCAGGTTGACGGGGGGTATGCTGTGATCCGTCTGGAGAAGCTGATTGATCCTGTGAAGCCGGATCAGGAGGAACTGCGGCGGATGATCGGCCAGCAGCTGAGACTGGAGCAGGCAGCGCCCTTGCAGCAGGTAGAGCGTGAATTACGGGCCAAATATGATACAGCAATATATATTGACAACAGCCTGCAAGATTGATAATATGAAATTAAATATAAAACCTACTGATTTAGTCGGAAATATTAAGCGGTACAATTACAACTGTTAGTTACCCAGGCATTGTGAACCGGGAGCTACGGTAATATATGCTGATAGCATCTGTCATAAGTTCCGCACCCTAATTCATTTATCATTCCAAGGAGGTTTTTACTCATGGCTAAAGTCGTCAACAGTGTAACAGATTTGATCGGTGGCACACCGCTCGTCCGCCTGAACCGGATTGTTCCGGAAGGCTCGGCAGAGATCTTCCTGAAGCTGGAATACCAGAATCCAGGCTCCAGTGTGAAAGACCGTATTGCCATCAGCATCGTAGAAGAGGCTGAGAAAGAGGGCCTGTTGAAGCCGGGTGGCACGATTGTAGAAGCGACCAGCGGTAATACAGGGATCGGCCTGGCGCTTGTTGCAGCTGCCAAAGGCTACAAGGCCATTATTGTTATGCCGGAAACGATGAGCCTTGAACGCCGCAACCTGCTGCGCGCTTACGGCGCTGAGCTCGTATTGACTCCGGGATCAGAAGGAATGAACGGTGCGGTCAAGAAGGCTGAGCAGATTCTGAGCGAGAATCCGGATTATTTCCTTGCGGAGCAGTTCAAGAACAAGGCTAACGTGAAGATCCATCGCGAGACCACTGGACCGGAGATCGTTGAAGCGATCGAATCCGTAGGCGGCCCGCTGGATGCATTCATTGCCGGTGTCGGCACAGGCGGAACGATCAGCGGTGCGGGTGAAGTGCTGAAGAGTCAATATCCGGGCGTGAAGATCTATGCGGTAGAACCTGCGGCTTCACCGATCCTGGCTGGAGGCAAACCGGGCCCGCACAAGATTCAGGGTATCGGGGCTAACTTCGTGCCAGAAATTCTGAACCAGAATATCTATGATGAGATTATTCATGTTGAGAATGATGAAGCGTTCGAAACTGCCCGTCGCGTAGCCAAGGAAGAAGGCGTGCTGTCCGGTATTTCCTCCGGTGCGGCTGTATTTGCTGCACTGAAGGTAGCGAAGGAACTTGGCGCAGGCAAGAAAATTGTTGTCATCATCCCAAGCAACGGCGAACGTTACCTGAGCACTCCGCTCTATAACTTTGAAGTATAATTGCTGAGAATTCAGCTCTTACGAAGAGCCTGCCCTATCCGCTTTCACAGGGATACCGCAGGCTCTTTTTTCGGATAATAAGCATTTATAAGAATTGCGGGCTTTTCAAAGTAACCCTATGTACAGTATACTGACAGGCAATAAACTATCGATGAGACGGGAGAATGGTTGTGGAGATCTTAACGGCTTGGCAGGACTGGGAGCAGTGGGCAGAGGCAGATGAGGCCTGGAGCGTCCTTCCCCTGATCCTGAGGAAACGGCAGGACAACCAAGGCTTGCCCCGCAGCTGGAAGCAGGCCTGGGAACAGGCTTCCCCCTATTCGGTTGTCCTGGAGAGCGGCAAGGGCGGGCGCTACACCTATCTGGGCCTGAGCCCTGTCTCCATCATCGAAGGGCGGGGAGCCGTTGCGGAGAGCTATACTCCCGGAGCCAAGGCTTCGGGGCTTATAGAATCTGCCGTAACGGAAGGCCAGCCGCTACAAGTGCTGCAGGCATGGATGGGGGAATATACATCCCCCCGCCTGCCGCTTGACGGTCTGCCGCCGTTCATCGGCGGCTGTATCGGATTTCTTGGCTATGATGTGGCCCGTTCCCTGGAGAAGCTGCCGTCGCTTGCCAGGAACAACCCTGAGTTTCCGGATTATCTGTTCATGAGACTGGAAGAAGTGTGGATCTACGATGAGCAGGAGCAGCAGCTCTACTGTGCAGTTCATATCTCTGTGCCGGATACTGTATCCGGTAACCTGGATGGGCTAAGGAGTCTTTATGAGGCTGCTGTGCACCGTGCGGAGCGCATGCTGGAGCAGTGGAGCCTTCTCTACGCACCGGCAGAGCCGGAAGAAGCGGCCGATGCAAGGTACGCCGGGCTTACGCGCAGGGTGGAGAGCGAGGCCGAGATCACCGGCGAGTGGCCCGGTATGAGCTCGGATTTCTCAGCTGCACCCTTCCAGCAGGCTGTGCTGAAGGTCCAGGAATACATCCGTGCCGGAGATGTATTCCAAGTGAACCTCTCGCTGCGCCAGCAGGCGCAGCTCAAGTCCACACCCGAGGAAGTCTACGAATGGCTCCGTAGACTCAACCCGTCCCCGTACATGGGGCTGCTCCGCACGCCCGGCTTCGCGCTCTCCAGCGCATCGCCGGAGCTGCTCGTCAAGCTGCACGGGGACAAGGTCAGCGCCCGCCCCATTGCCGGCACCCGGCGGCGGGGCCATACTCCCGCGGAGGACGCCGCCATGGAGGCGGAGCTGCGCGGGAGCGAGAAGGAGATCGCCGAGCATATTATGCTTGTCGATCTGGAGCGCAGCGACATCGGCCGTGTCGCCGCCTACGGAACGGTCAGCGTGCCGGAGCTGCTGACCGTAGAGCGATACTCGCATGTCATGCATCTCGTCTCGCAGGTCGAGGGAATCGTCGCACCCGGCAGGGATGCGTACGATGTCATTGCCGCCTTGTTCCCCGGCGGCACCATCACGGGCGCGCCCAAGGTGCGCACCATGGAGATCATCGAAGAGCTGGAGCCGGTCCGCCGGGGGCCATATACTGGATCTATGGGCTGGATTGACTATAACGGCAATATGGAATTAAATATAATCATACGTACGCTCGCAGTGAAGGACGGAATCGGCTACATTCAGACAGGTGCGGGAATTGTGATCGATTCAGACCCTTACCGTGAGTACCGGGAATGCCACAACAAAGCCAAAGCGGTAGTAAAAGCCATTCTCTGCAGTGAACGCGAGCAGGAAGAGCGGGCTGCCCTCGGCGCCGAAGGAGGAAGCGCAATATGATCTTGGTCATCGATAATTATGATTCCTTTACGTATAACCTGGTGCAGTATCTGGGTGAGCTGGGGGGAGAAGTTAAGGTAGCGCGCAACGATGAGATCAGCATTGAGGAGATAGAAGCATTAGCCCCCGATCATATTCTGATCTCCCCGGGACCCTGCACACCGAATGAGGCAGGCATCAGCCTTGCGCTGCTGCAGCATTTCAAGGGCATCATCCCCATATTCGGCGTATGTCTCGGACACCAGGCGATCGGACAGGCTTTTGGCGGTAATGTCATCCGCGCAGAGCGCCTTATGCATGGCAAAACCTCACCCATCCACCATAACGGTACCTCCGTATTTGAGGGGCTGGAGTCTCCTTTCACGGCGACACGCTATCATTCACTGATCGTGGAACGAGAGAGTCTGCCGGATTGCCTGGAGATTACCGCCGAGACCGCTGAAGGCGAGATTATGGCCCTGCGGCATAAGGAATACCCGATTGAAGGGGTACAGTTCCATCCCGAGTCGATTATTACGAATCACGGCCATACCATGCTGCGCAATTTCCTGAAACGGAGAGCCGGAGAACCGGCATGAAATATATAGGACTTAACAACAAAGCAGTCGACGCCAAAGACGCCGTGGTCTCCGCTCTGGATCACGGCTTTTTGTACGGCATGGGTCTGTTCGAGACCTTCCGTACGTATGGGGGACAGCCCTTCCTGCTGGAGCGCCATCTGAGCAGAATGGCAGAGGGCTGCCGCCAGCTGGGCATTCCCTTTGAGCCGGACGTACAGGAGCTGCGGGAATGGATTCGGCTTGTAATGGACAAGAATGAGCTTAGTGAGGCGTATATCCGCTACACCGTTACAGCCGGTGAGGATATTCTGGGTCTGCCATCCGCAGCCTATAAGCAGCCTAATTATCTGCTCTATATCAAAGCCCTGCCGGTCACACCAACCGGCTTATACACGGAAGGCAAAGAACTTCAGCTTCTGAACCACCGGCGTAATACCCCGGAGGGTGCGGTAAGGCTTAAATCGCTGCACTATATGAACAACATCCTGGCAAAACGTGAATTGTCCGGTTATCCGTCCGCAGAGCGAGGAGTCGAGGGACTGATGCTGACCGCACAGGGCGAGGTCGCCGAAGGGATTGTGAGTAATATTTTTTTTATCTCCAATAAGCGGCTCTATACCCCCGATATCTCCACCGGGATTCTTCCGGGAATTACCCGGGAAATGGTGCTTGAGCTGGCAGCGGCCAGCCATCAGCCTGAACAAGGTTTTTACCGCTGGGAACAGCTTGCGGCTGCGGATGAAATCTTCCTCACCAATTCTGTGCAGGAGATCGTACCGGTAAGCACATTATGGAATGGAGACCGGCGGATAACCATAGGCAGCGGGCGTTGTGGAGAGCAGACGGCTGCACTTATGAGACTGTACAGAGAAAGGACGGATATGCTGATATGAAGCCAATGATCTATGAGCGGACTTACCGCTGCGGAAGCAGCGAGCTGAAATTGGGCAAGCGCACGCTAATTATGGGCATACTCAATGTGACGCCGGACTCTTTTTCAGATGGGGGCCTGTGGACAGAGCGGGATAGAGCGGTAGAGCATGCATTGCAAATGGCGGCAGAGGGTGCCGATATTATCGATATAGGCGGGGAATCCACGCGTCCGGGTCACCAGCCGGTAAGTTCTGAAGAGGAATTGGCCCGTGTACTTCCTGTTATTGAGCGTATCCATCAGGCCGCCCCGCATCTCCCCCTCTCTATAGATACCTATAAGGCGGAAGTCGCCCGTCAGGCGATTCAGGCCGGTGCGCATATCATCAATGATGTATGGGGAGCCAAGGCCGATCCGCAGATGGCGGCGGTTGCTGCGCAGGCAGACTGTCCGATCATTCTGATGCATAACCGCCATGACCGTGAGTATAAGGACTTGATCAGCGATATGACGGATGACCTGAGCGAGAGCATTCACCTGGCGCTGGCAGCCGGAGTGAAGCCGGACAATATTATTTTGGACCCGGGAATCGGCTTCGCCAAGGACTATGAAGAGAATCTTCAGGTCATGACTGGCCTCGGCGCACTGACGAAGCTGGGATATCCGGTGCTGCTGGCCACTTCGCGTAAAAAATTCATTCGTACCGTCCTAGGTCTGCCCGCAGATGATGTCCTGGAGGGGACCGCAGCTACTGTTGCCTTCGGGATTGCCCAGGGCTGTCAGCTTGTGCGGGTTCATGATATTGCGGCAATGAAACGTACCGTAGAGATGTGTGACGCCATGTTATATGCAGGTTCACCTGTGCTCTGCGTATAGACTATATTCTTCAAGAGAAGGCAGGTACCCTTAATGGATAAAATGAAGCTGCACCGCATGGAGTACTACGGTTACCATGGCGTGTTTGAAGAGGAGCGGAAGCTTGGCCAGCGTTATTATATCGACCTTGAGCTGGAGCTTGATTTGCAGGGAGCAGGGCTCAGCGATGATCTGGAGCAGACTGTGAATTATGCTGAAGTTCATGTTGTAGTCAAAAAAATTGTCGAAACCCAGTCCTTCAAGCTGATAGAAGCTTTGGCGGAACATATTGCATCCGGGTTACTGGACACTTATACTGTTATCAATGCAGTAACGGTCCAGGTGACCAAGCCGCATCCTCCTTTTGATATTCACTTCCAGGGAGTCACTGTAGAATTGCGCCGGACGAGAAAGTGAGACAGACTGATGAACATACCTTCTACCTCTGAGGCATCAGAGGCTTATATTGCTTTAGGGGCTAACCTGGGTGACCGTCAAGGCACCTTGAGAGAAGCCCTGCACCGGCTGGAGCATCACGACAAGATTGAAGTTATGCGCACCTCCCGGGTCTACGAGACGGAGCCTGTCGGATATCTGGATCAGCCTCAGTTTCTTAACATGGCGGCTGTTCTGCGCACCACACTAGCACCGGAGGAGCTGCTTCATGTGATGCTGGACACGGAGACCCAGTTAGGCCGGGTGAGGGATGTGCGGTATGGACCGAGAACGGTAGATTTGGATTTGCTGTGGGTAGAGGGGTTGACCCTGGACACGCCGGATCTGACGCTGCCTCATCCGAGGATGCTGGAGCGGGCGTTTGTCCTTCTGCCGCTCAGCGATATCTTATCGCAGAACGAAGAGTCTTCCGGTTTCCGCAGATTAATTACAACAGCGCTGCAAGACATAGACGGAAAGGCAGGAATTCGCCTGTGGACAACAAACGTATGGGAATGCGGGTCAGAGCGTTCCGGAAGCTGAAGGGCTACACGCAGCAGGAACTGGCGGATTCTGTCGGAATATCACTTGCTGTGCTTGGCGCAGTGGAGCGGGGCAACAGACGTTTGGAAGATCAAATTTTAAATAAAATTGCGGATTTTCTGGAAGTGACGGTAGAGGAACTGGCCCATCCGGCACCCTAAGACCGGGCTGAACGTTACAAATTGAGGTAGGGAAGTGATTGGGCCATGCTGAAGATTGGTGATATTGAATTGAAGAATCAGGTCGTGCTGGCGCCTATGGCTGGCGTATGTAACCCGGCATTTCGTCTGATTGCCAAAGAATTCGGGACTGGCCTGGTCTGTGCGGAGATGGTCAGCGGCAAGGCGATCGTACATGGCAACCAGCGTACGCGTGAGATGCTCTTTGTCGATGAGCGCGAGAAACCGCTGAGCCTGCAGATTTTTGGCGGTGACCGGGAATCGCTGGTGGATGCGGCGAGAATTGTCGATAAAGAGACGAATGCCGATATCATCGACATTAACATGGGCTGCCCGGTGCCCAAGGTGACCAAATGCGATGCCGGAGCACGCTGGCTGCTGAATCCGGACAAAATCTATGAGATGGTATCCGCAGTAGTGGAGGCCGTGGACAAACCGGTCACCGTGAAAATGCGGATCGGCTGGGACAGCGAGCATATCTTCGTTGAAGAGAATGCACGTGCGGTGGAACGGGCCGGTGGAGCGGCGGTCAGCGTACATGGGCGGACCCGCGAGCAGCTCTATACGGGACGTGCCGACTGGAATTATATCCGTATGGCTAAAGAGGCAGTATCGATCCCGGTAATCGGCAATGGCGATGTGAATACGCCGGAGGATGCGCGGGCGATGCTGGACCAGACCGGCTGTGACGGTGTAATGATCGGGCGTGGCGCACTGGGCAATCCGTGGATGCTGTACCGGACGATTCAATATTTGGATACCGGTGTTCTGATGCCTGAGCCTGGCGCTGAAGAGAAGATTAAGGTAGCCATTCTTCATATGGACCGCCTGATTGCTCTTAAGGGTGAAGCTGTGGCTGTCCGCGAGATGCGCAAGCATCTGGCCTGGTATTTGAAGGGCTTTAAGGCGGCGGCACGCGTGAAGGACGTTATTATGGAAGAAACGAAACGTGACGAGATGGTGCGGATTTTGAATGATTTTGTCGGTCAGCTTAAGCAGGATGAGGAGCAGAACAGCGCGGATAGCGAGCTTTTTGCCGTATGAGCCTCACATATTCCTGGGACTAAGCCCCGTTCCTGTGTGCTTTATTGATTATTGCTAAACATTATATGGGGCGTCATTGACATTTTGTAGCGGTTCCAATATAATTTCACAGTATAAAATCGCCGTTACAGCAGGAGCAATGGTGAAGGAGGGTTCTGATCCCTCCGGATTCGCATATAGTATGGTGTTTTCAATAAATGTATACGACAGGAGAATCGGTTAAGATGAGCGATAAAGAAGTCATCCTTACACCGGACGGACTTAAGCGTCTGGAAGAAGAACTGGAGTTCCTCAAATCCGTTAAACGCCGCGAAGTAGCGGAACGTATCAAAGTGGCTATCGGCTACGGAGATATCAGTGAGAACTCGGAATATGAAGACGCGAAGAATGAACAGGCCTTCATTGAAGGACGGGTTCTTACTTTGGAGAAGATGCTCCGCAATGCCCGTATTATTAATAGTGATGAGATCGTGACAGATGTGGTAAGCATCGGAGTAACGGTGAACGTTGAAGATATGGAGTATGGCGACATTATGGAGTACACCATCGTGGGTACTGCCGAATCCGATCCGCTGAACAACAAAATTTCCAATGAGAGCCCTGTAGGCAGAGCGATCATCGGCAAGAAGATTGGTACGATTGTGGATGTTAGTGTCCCTGCAGGCGTCATTCAATATAAAATTCTTGATATCAAAATGAAGTAAGACGGTTCCGAAAGCTTCCTTAGGGAAGCTTTTTTCAAAAGATATGAATACCAGCCGTAAAATATGGGTGAACACATACAGCTTATATTTTGTACCGGAACGGACTGTCCTCTAGATCGGGGCGGAGCCGTTTCTTCTTTTGTATAGTGAGTAAGAGAGGATGAAGAACATGACGGAAGAAATCAACAACGTCGAAGCTACAGAGAATGAATTAAGTGAATTGCTGCAGATCCGCCGGGGCAAGCTGGACGAGCTCCGCGCACTCGGGATCGACCCGTTTGGCAAGAAATATGAGCGTACCGCTGCTGCAGGCGATCTTCTGGCCAAATACGACGGGCAAACCAAGGAAGAGCTGGACGAGCTGGCGCTGGAGGTTAGTGTGGCCGGACGCATTATGGCGAAACGGGTCATGGGCAAGGCAAGCTTTTCTCACATCCAGGACCTTAGCGGCAAAATCCAGATCTATGTGCGCCAGGACAGTATCCCTGAGTCGCAATATGCAGCCTTCACGATCCTTGATCTTGGCGATATCGTCGGTATCCGGGGAACCCTGTTCAAGACAAAGACCGGCGAAACCTCTATTAAAGTGGATAACCTTGAGGTGCTGTCCAAGTCCTTGCTTCCGCTTCCCGAGAAGTATCATGGTCTGAAGGATGTAGAACTCCGCTATCGTCAGCGTTATGTGGACCTGATCATTAACCCTGAGGTACAGCAGACCTTCATCATGCGTTCACGGATTATCCAATCGATGCGCCGTTATCTGGACTCGCTGGGTTATTTAGAGGTGGAGACTCCGACCCTGCATGCCATCGCTGGCGGAGCAGCGGCCCGTCCGTTTATTACACACCACAACACGCTGGATATGCAGCTGTATATGCGGATTGCCATCGAATTGCACCTGAAGCGTCTAATCGTCGGCGGTCTGGAGAAAGTCTATGAGATTGGCCGTGTATACCGTAATGAGGGTATTTCAACACGCCATAATCCGGAATTCACAATGATCGAGCTGTATGAAGCGTATGCGGATTACAAGGACATTATGCATCTGACAGAGAGTCTGATCGCTCATATTGCCAGCGAGGTGCTGGGCTCCCAGGTAATTAATTATCAAGGACAGGAAGTGGATCTGTCTCCAGGCTGGCGCCGCGTTACTATGGTGGATGCCGTTAAGGAAGTAACCGGAGTAGACTTCGGTGTTCAGATGACGGATGAAGAAGCACAGGCTCTGGCTAAGGAACACCGGGTACCGGTAGAGAAGCATATGACCTTTGGACATATCCTGAATGCGTTCTTCGAGCAGTTTGTTGAAGAGACGCTGATTCAGCCGACATTCGTAATGGGACATCCTGTAGAGATCTCACCGCTTGCCAAAAAGAATGAAGAGGACCCGCGCTTCACCGACCGGTTCGAGCTGTTCATTGTGGCCCGCGAGCATGCCAATGCGTTCAGCGAGCTGAATGATCCGATTGACCAGCGTCAGCGCTTCGAAGCACAGATTCACGAGAAAGAGCAGGGCAATGATGAAGCCCATGAGATGGATGATGATTTCATCCGCGCTCTGGAGTACGGCATGCCGCCAACAGGCGGACTGGGTATCGGTGTAGACCGTCTGATCATGCTGCTGACCAATTCAGCATCTATCCGTGACGTGCTGCTGTTCCCTCATATGCGTAATAAAGACTAAGGATTTCTCTGATTCCAGACCCGGATAACCAAGGGAGCTGCTCAGGCAGTTCTCTTGGCATCGGGGATTGAATACTCTGGTCAAATGATTTAGAAATAATGCTTGCAATGAATGTCTATCCGTGATATATTCTATTTCTGGCCGCGAAACATCAACGCCTGGCTCGAACAAGAAGTTGAAAAAAGAGCTTGCATTGATCGGCTGGATGTGATATATTATAAGAGTTGCTGGTGACGACAACATCGACGCTAACAACGAGCTTGATCTTTGAAAACTGAACAACGAGTGAGTATCTGGAGATCACTTCGGTGAGATCCAAAAATGAG
>NZ_ASPX01000019.1:0-50710 GCF_000517965.1 Paenibacillus sp. FSL R7-277 | reverse complement strand
TAATTGTATCGAAAAAAAGAGACATTCTTTGTGTCGAATGTCTCTTTCAGTTCTTTATGGACTTTTTCAGTGGCCTCGAAGAGCGCAGGTGTATGTTTACTTGTTATGGCTGCTCCGCATATCTCCACCAGGCGAAGGTTCCGGCGATTCCGACAATCCCGGTATAGGCAATGATGATGATACTGCGTAGCTGCAGCGAACCGGTGCTTTGGAATACCGACGGGATCGTCCATGGGAAATAAGGCGCGAATCCGAAGGAGCTGAGCACATTGGACAGAATGACGATGATCAGGATGAGTCCCAGGGGAGCCAGGTAGCCCTTGGTCACATTAGCCAACAGAATACTTGGCGCAGACACCAAAATGTACAGCAGCGAGGTAATCAGGAACTTAAGGAACAAGCTCCAAATGAAAGTGGCGGACCCGCCTGCAACACCCAGGATAGCTCCTACGGCAAGGCCTACGGCAAACATATAGATGGACAGTAACAAACACCATGCTAAAATGACCAGAAATTTGGCCAATACAATTTTCGCCCGGGAAATGGGCTTGGCCAGTAAATCTTTGATGGTCCGGTCTGAGAATTCCCGTCCGAATACCCATGCCGCCACAAAGGTGTAGCCGATCAGTCCCAGCGGGGCAAGCGTCTCCAGCAATCCGTTTAAATACGCTTCCCAGGTAACACCGCCGGCTTCACTGGATAATACATTTCCGACGCCCATCATGATGGGCCCGAAGCCTAGAACCAGGAACATGATCCAGAACACATTCGAGCGGATAATCTTGCGAAGCTCACAATGTAGCACCGATAGAATATTCATTATTTAATCCCCCTGTTAACCCCGATGGTGCGGAGAAAATAGCCTTCCAGATCCTCTGTAACCACCCGGAGTGACGTTGGCGGCTGATTGCTTTGCACGAGCAGTTCAGCCAGCCGTTCCGGATGATCTGCCGCATGTTCATTGGTGAGTTTAATGGAGCCGTCCGCGGTGTCCACAAAATCATAGCCATGCGCCTCCAGCACCTTCTTTAAGGCAGGCTTGTTCCGGCCGTTCACGACCAGGCTTTTCTCCAAAGACTGCTCCAGCTTATCCATTGCCACTTCCTTCACCAACTGGCCGCCATGAATAATCCCAATCCGTGTGGACACCTTCGAGAGCTCCTCTAACAGATGGCTGGATATAAACACCGTGATGCCGAAATTGTGCGCCAGATTATATAACATATTCCGTATCTCTGCCACGCCAGCGGGATCAAGCCCGTTGATCGGCTCGTCCAGGATCAGAATCTCCGGGTTGTGAATCATCGCTTTGGCCAGTCCCAGACGCTGCTTGTTCCCGAGGGAGAGATGCTTTGCTTTTTTCTTTTTGTGCGGCTCCAGCCCCAGCTTATAGATCACCTGAGATACTGCATCCTTGTCCGGGACTCCTTGCATACGTCTTGCGATCTCCAGATTCTCCGTTACAGTCAGATCCGGATAAAAGGTCGCCTCCTCCAAATACCCGACTTTGCTCCATAATTTAGAGTTTCCGGCGTCGACCTTCTCACCTAACATATAGAGCGAGCCCGAGTTAGGCTTGATCATCGCCAGCAGCATCTTGATCGTCGTTGTCTTCCCGGCGCCGTTCAGTCCCAGGAATCCGAAGATCTCACCCCGGGTGACCTCCAGCGAAAGATTGTTTAATATGGTATAGTCGCCAAACCTTTTGTGCACTCCGTCAATTTGTATCGCGGGCGTGCTGCCGATTCTTTTCTTGGATAGAATACTCATTCTTCCTCCGACCTCCTGCTTGGTTCCAGTGATTGTTGTATCCTGCTACAACGTATTGTCACATCCAAACATGAAGCATCATTAAAGGAAAAATAAACAGATCTGAAGAGAATATAAAAAACTATAAAGGCAGACTGAATCGGATCCCCAGACCGCCATACTCCGAGGAGAAGGCCGTAATCTCGCCTCCATGATGCTCAATAATTGATTTACAGCTGGCCAGCCCCAGCCCGAGTCCGCCCTTCCGGATCTGTCGCGACGGGTCCACCGTGAAGAATTTGAGGAACAGTGAAGACATGTCCTTATCCGGCACACCGATACCATTATCCTCAATCTGAAAATAGGCATGATGCTCCCGCAGATATCCGGTCATATACACCTTAAGCTCAGTCTTACCGCCATATCTCACAGCATTACTGAAGAGATTGCCGAACACCCGGCGAATCATCGGTTCATTAACCGTCAGCCATATGCTGTCCGTGAAGGAATGGCGGCAAGCCAGTTCAATATCAAGTCCCGCCAGCTCATACTCATATTCAAAAGCAATGTCGGCGAACAGCTCTGTCGCTTTTACAGGCTTAGCGGTCATGGATTCAAGCTCCGATTTTTCTTTGGTGAAGCTGGAGAAATCATTGAGGAGCTCCACCATATAGGCGGACTTCCGCTGAATTAATTCATAATACTCCTGCTTCTCAGCTTCGGGTAAGTTCTGGTGTGTAGCCAGCAGTTCAGTGAAGCCGTTAATCGAGGTCAGGGGTGTCTTCAAATCGTGGGCGATGGCGGCAAGCATATCGGTCTGTTCTCTGTGGGCGAGCTGAAGCCGATGCTCCATCTTATTGAAGTGATTATATAGCTCTCCGATCTCGTCCTTACGCTTCAAAGCCAGCGGAGGCAGGGGACGGACCACATTGACTTCCTCCAGCCGGGCATTCAGACGCCGGATGGGCTTCTCAATATAATAATGAATATAGATGATCAGAATGGAAAATATGCAGCCGGCGATGACGAAGATGGGCAGCAGTAATACTACATATGGTGAGTCCAGCAAAGTGGTACGTATTGGGGAATATACGGCAAAGATAAACTTTAAATACAAACCAATCGAGAACATCAGAATCAGCAGCATTAGCAGGAATAGCAGGGGAAGCTTAATTTTCAGTTTCATCCTATTGCTCTCTTTCTATGTATTTATAGCCTATGCCCCAGATGGTTTTAATGAAGTTATGCTCAGGACCCAGTTTCTTGCGGATATTCTTGATATGGACCGTTACGGTATTGATCTCTCCGTATTCGTCTCCCCAGACGTTTTCATAGATCTGCTCACGGCTGAGTACCTGATTGGGGTGACGCATCAGGACAGACAGAATTTGAAATTCCTTCGCGGATAAGTCGAGCTTCCGGCTGTAGAGGAAGGCTTCATACGTTTTGTCATTCAAAATAAGCGGAGCATCGGCTTTGTCTTTGGCAGGACTAAGCTCGCCCCACTCTTTGTGCAGCCTGTCCACTTTGCGGAAATGAGCCTTGATCCTGGAGGCCAGCTCCTGAATACTGAACGGCTTGGTCATGTAATCATCTGCGCCGATTTCCAGACCGACAATTTTATCAATGTCCTGATCCCGTGCGCTTAACAACATAATCGGAACATTATAAGACGACCGAATCGTCCGGCAGACATCCAGTCCGCTCATATCTGGCATGACGACATCGAGAACAATGAAATCAATAGGGTGATCATCCACCGCAGATAGGGCTTCTCTCCCGGAGCTTGCCGTAATTACAGCGAATTGCTCATACCTTAGCGTCTTACTGATGAGCTTCACGATTTCTTCATCATCGTCTACCACTAGTATTGTTTTGGACATATTACTACCTCCCGGGGCACTAACCATTCTGAGGTTAATCATAATTGCTTACCCTTGTTGTTGCAATCCTTGCCAAAATGGTACCATTAGCTGGCGGGCGTATTGCTTTGTCTGCTAAGTATACTGACAGAAAGGGCTGCGAATCATGAATAGGAACATCTTTATTATTGAGGATGACGCTCTGCTTCTGGAAGCGCTTCGAGAAAGCTTAAGCCAGTGGTCCTATGAAGTAAGCAGCCCCAGTGATTTTGCTGGGGTGATGGAAGCCTTTGCTGAGCATCGGCCGCATCTGGTGATTATAGATATCCAGCTTCCCAAATTCGATGGCTTTCATTGGTGCAGGGAGATCCGGGCCGTCTCCAAGGTTCCGATTATTTTTCTGTCCTCCAGAGATCATCCAACGGATATGATCATGGCGATGAACCTAGGGGCGGACGATTACGTCCAGAAGCCTTTTCATATGGATGTCCTGCTTGCCAAGGTTCAGGCGGTACTGCGCCGCACGTATACGTATGAAGAGGTATCCCCGGATATGATGGAGTGGAATCAGGCACTGATTGATGTACACAGCGGCGAAATTTATAAGGATGGGAAGACCATTAGCCTGACGAGAAATGAATTGCTGATTCTGGCGGCGTTAGTCCGGTCTAATCATAAGATCGTCTCCCGTCATGAACTGATGAAGAAGCTGTGGGACGATGATCAATATGTGAATGACAATACGCTCACTGCCAACATCACCAGGTTACGGCAACAGCTTGCTGCTCTCCAATTAGCTGAAGGGATTGTCACCAAAAAAGGTCTTGGCTATATGGCCGTCACGCTGTAGGAGGGAGGAATCCGTTGTTCATCGCTTATCTTATTTATAAAAAAAGCTGGATTGGCTTAATGGGTCTGCTGCTGCTGCTTACCAACGCTCTGATCCAATTCGACGATGGTATCGGTGTGGAGCCTCAATCTCTGCTCTATTTGAATGTTCTGTTCCTGACGGTCTGTGCTGGTTTCCTGATCTGGAGGTACAAGAAGGAAACTGCTTATTATAAGTCTCTGCTTAGCTTGTCTAACGGGGTGGAAGAGGACTGGTTTGTGAATATCCCGGAACCGCGCAGCCGTTATCCAGAGGGGATGATCTATACTCTTCTGCAGAACATTCATAAGCATGATCAGCACAAGCGCCGTGAGTATCAATCTGCCAAGCGGATGGAGCATGATGATCTGTCCTCCTGGGTGCATGAAGTGAAAACGCCGCTTACAGCGATGAAGATCATCATGGATGCCCAGCGTTCGAATGAACTGGCGCAAAGGCTGGACGCGCCATGGCTCCGGATGCACCTGTTAATTGACCGGCAGCTGTATATTTCGCGGTTGGCTAACATAGACTCCGACTTACTCCCGGAGAAGCAGCGGGTGCAGGACCTGATCAGGGAAGAGGTTCGCGAGCTGGCCACCTGGTGTATGGAAAAAAATATATCCATCGATCTGACGGGGGACACAGAGTGTACCGTGTACACGGACAAAAAGTGGTGCGGGTTCGTGATAAGACAGCTGCTAACGAATGCGATTAAATACAGCCGGGCGGATGGAAAGGTAACTATTCATATTGCCCCCGATGAGCTTGATTTCGTCACTGTAACGATTACAGATGAAGGGCCCGGCATTCAGGCGCATGACCTGCCGCGAATATTTGATAGAGGTTTTACCGGAGAGAACGGGAGAGTCCAGCACTCCGCCACGGGCATGGGACTGTATCTTGCCAAGGAAATAAGCAAGAAGCTGCACATCCGGCTGGAAGTTGACTCGGCTATTGGCGAAGGTACATCGGTTCGGATGATATTCTCCAGTGATAATCCATTTGAACGCATTAGACGGTCCTTAGTGTAAAATGGGCATAAATGAAGTAGTCAGGATATATACAACCTGGCTGCTTTTTATTTTAAGCAAGGTGACAAAAATATCACATTAGGCCTCTTTTTATCACCTAAAGCTTGCGACCCGGTGCCGTAGAACCTTTACACTGTGTATAGAACAACTGGATGGGAGGGGCTCAGATGAAGAATCAGACCACACCGAAGACTGTTTTATTGGCTGAAGGCTTGCGTAAATCTTATGGTGCCAAAGGAAATGCCCAGCAGGTGTTACAGGGGATCGACCTGCGGGTGTTGGAGGGGGAGTTCGTGGGAATCATGGGGCCTTCAGGTTCCGGCAAGACCACTCTGCTTAATACCTTAGCTACGATTGACCGTGCCACAGCGGGGCAGATTTTTATACAAGAATACGAGATTTCCAAAATGAAGGATAGCCAGCTTTCCGACATCCGCCGTAAGCACCTGGGTTTTATCTTTCAGGATTACAATCTGCTCGATACCTTAACGGTCAAAGAGAATATCCTGCTGCCGGTGTCGTTAACCCGTATAAGCAATAGTCAGGCCGAGGCGGAGTTTAATGCCATTGCCGGGATTCTGGATATTATGGATTTGGCGGGCAAGTACCCTGCTGAAATCTCAGGCGGCCAAAAACAGCGTACCTCTGCGGCACGGGCGTTAATTCACTCGCCTTCGCTTGTTTTTGCGGATGAGCCTACCGGGGCTCTTGATTCCAAAGCTGCTTCTAACTTGCTGGGGAATCTGCATGAGATTAACCAGACCCGGCAGGTCACCATTGTGATGGTTACGCATGACCCGCTCGCCTCCAGCTATTGCAGCCGTGTCATTTTCCTCAAGGATGGTAAAGTGTTCGCGGAATTGTACAAGGGTGACAAGACGAGGGAAGCCTTCTTCAAGGACATTCTCGATATGCAGGCCGTACTCGGAGGAGGCAGCCAGCAATGACTCTACGGAAATTAGTCATTCGCAGTATGCGCAAGAACCTCAAGATGTACTACCTCTACTTTTTTGCGATGATTTTCAGCATCAGCTTGTATTTTATCTTTTCGACTCTGCAGAATGATCAGACGATTGTAACGATGGTGAAATCCAGTATGGACTTCTCCACAACCTTACAAGTCGCCGGAATATTGCTCATTGTAATCACCATTGTGTTTACCATGTACGCTACGGGCATCTTCATCCGAAGACGCAGTCAAGAGATCGGATTGTATCAGTTAATCGGCTTATCCAAAGCCTGGGTTGCCCGGGTGTTGATCCTGGAGCACGCTATGCTGGGTCTGGGTGCACTGCTGATTGGCATGGGGGTCGGGGCGCTGCTCTCACGGCTCTTCCAGCTGCTATTCATGAACCTGTTAGGGCTTGAAGCGGTGATTGGCTTAACGTTCTCAGGCACGGCTGCCCTCCAGACCCTTGCTGTGTTTACCTGCTTAATTGTGGTTACCTCGGTACAGATCATATGGACGGTATACCGCAGTACGCTGCTGCAATTGTTCCAGGCTAATCATAGGCAGGATTCCCCGGTCAAACGTCCAAGCATCATCTCAGGCATGTTGGGAATAGCCGGATTAGGGTTGATCGGGTGTGGCTATTATCTGTCTACATTAATTGTTACCAACACCGATATACTGATGTTCCTGATGTTGCTCGTGCTCGCAAGTACGATACTGGGAACCTATCTGATTTTCCATACGACCATAAGCTGGATTCTCAATGTATACCGGAACAGGAGGAACGGAAATCTGGGCTTGTACAACAGCCTGTCAGTCGCCCCGTTAATGCACAGAATCAAGGGTCACGCCAATTCCCTAACCTTAATTACCGTGTTGTCTGCGATGACAATTACGATGGTGTCCCTGTCCTATTCCTTATATTATTCCACGCGGAGCGATGTGAGATTGTCGATGCCCTTTGACTTTGCCGTGGAGAATATGCCTGAGGAAGCCGCTAAGATCTCCAGCCGGTTAGAAGAGGAGCAGATTGCATTCGACCGCCATCAAGTCGAGGCCATCCGGTTTCATGGCGTATGGGTGGATCAGGGTTCAACAGCAGATGAGATGGACAGCACGTTTTTGCTATTCTCCGCAGAGCAGATGGCGCAGGCTGGGTTAGATCTGGAGCATCCCCAGGATGGTGAAGGCATCTATTATAGTTCACGGGCGGTGATAGAAGGAAGGGAGATCGTCTCTCCCCAAGAGGTGCTGTATGAATCAAGCGATCAAGCAGACCGCCTGTCCGTCTCCAGGTATAAGCTTGCGAACGTGATGAATTACATTTTCTATGGGGATCAATTGCTGGTCTCGGGTGATACGTTCGAGCGAATGAGAGATAGTATTCAGAAGGAGGAGTACAAAGAATTCCTGACCTACGAGGTCTTTAATGTGCTGGACCCTGAGCAAGCAGGGGCTGCTTCTGACATCTTCCTGTCGAATGTGGACAGTGACCGGTATCTCACGGACTTCCAATCCGCCTATGAGGGATCGCGCCAGACCTTCGGGCTGCTCATTTTTATTGCCGGCTTCCTGGGATTTGTGTTTATATTGTCCACGGGAAGTATCCTGTACTTCAAGCAAATGACCGAGGCTGAACAAGAGAAAGCCCATTACCGCACCCTGCGGCAGCTTGGATTTCAAGTCGGCGACATCATGAAAGGCATCATCCGCAAACAGCTTTTTGTCTATTTAATTCCTCTGGTGATCGGGTTAATTCATGCTGCGTTTGCGCTTAACGTCGGCTCGGTCCTCATCGCCGCAAGTATGCTCACCCCCATCCTCATCAGCATGGCTGCATATATCGTCATCTATCTGATGTTTACCGTGGTGACCATCAGGTATTACAGAAGTATTGTTACTGATGCTATATAGAAAGGAAGAACAGTATCTATTCTACTCAAGCAGCAGCCGAACGGTCACCATTCCCGCTGGCGGCTACACTCTCATGACGGCGGCGTATAATTCCGCGCGTAACCGCCTTTTCAAGCTCAATAATTACGAACAGCGCGGCTCCCATGAGGAGCGGGAAGGACCAGTAGGGCAGGCCGATCGGCACTGTGCCGAACACCCGGTTCATGAACGGCAGATAGGTGATGGACAGCTGGAGTACGACCAGCAGGCCGGATACGACGAAGACCGCCCTATTGTCGAAAAATCCCTTGCGGATTGCCGGTCCCAGCTCGGTGCGGCAGTTGAAGAGATGGAACATTTGCGCCAGGACGATGGTCTGCATGGTCACTGTATTGACGACAGCCTGTTCATATCCATTGCTGAGCATGGACATGTTCATGGACAGGGTTCCCCCTCCGAGCAATACGGATACGAACAGAATGCGGAAGATATAATAGCCGCTGAGCAGGGGGGCCGCCGGATTGCGCGGGGGCCGCTTCATCGCTCCGGGCTCAATCCGCTCAAACGCCAGTGCCAGGGAGACGGTGACCGAGCTGACCATATTGACCCACAGAATCTGGATCGGCGTCAGCGGAATCATCGTGCCCAGCAGGATGCTCGCCATGATCAGGAAGCTTTCTGCACCGTTGGTCGGCAGAATGAACAGGATGGTTT
Source organism: Paenibacillus sp. FSL R7-277 (assembly GCF_000517965.1). NCBI lineage: Bacteria > Bacillati > Bacillota > Bacilli > Caryophanales > Paenibacillaceae > Paenibacillus > Paenibacillus sp. FSL R7-277. Next base: position 41,638 of record NZ_ASPX01000019.1, on the reverse strand, counting down.
TCTTCAAATTGTCGTACACACGCCGGCCTTCCTTGACGGCCTTGACGATGGTGCTGAAATTATCGTCGGCCAGAACCATTTCCGAGGCGTCCTTGGATACTTCGGTGCCTTTGATGCCCATGGCTACGCCTACATCTGCCCGCTTGAGTGCCGGGGCATCATTCACTCCGTCACCGGTCATGGCACAGATATTGCCGCTGCTCTGAAGCGCTTCGACCAGCTGGAGCTTGTTCTGCGGACTGGTGCGGGCGAAGATGGCATACTTCTGTGCAGCTTCCTTCAACTCTTCCGCAGACAGGTTGTCCAGCTCCCGGCCTTCAATCGAATGCTTCCCATCGCCGATGCCCAGCTGTTCACCGATGGCCATCGCTGTCTCTTTATGGTCGCCTGTAATCATCTTGACCTCGATCCCGGCGTTCTGGCACTCGCGGATCGCATCCACGACTTCATCACGCGGCGGATCGACGATCCCTGCCAGCCCCAGCAGCACCAGTCCTTCCTTCAGATCTTCATGGTCTATCTGATCAGGGGAGGAGTCCTCCGGCAGCTCCTTCATCGCCAGTCCGATGACCCGTTGTCCCTTGCGGGCATGGGCCTGCATCTGGCCGTTCCAGAAATCAGCATCGAACGGAGCCTCGGCTTCGTCGTCCGCCTGCCGGTCCGCCATTTCAAACAGACGGTCCGGCGCACCTTTGACATAAATGACTGAACGTCCCTCGTATTCGCTCAGGACCGCCATGTATTTGTATTCGGAGTCGAACGGGAGCTTGGAGCGCGTCTTCAGTTCAGTAACTTCAGATTGGGCCTTGCCCGCAAGCGTCAGCAGGCAGCCTTCTGTAGGATCGCCTTGAAGCTTCCACTCCCCTTGTTCTTCCGTCAGCACAGAATCGTTGCAGGTCACCCCGCATATCAGCAGATGCTTCAGCGTCCGGTCCTGCTCTGGATCGGCCTCCTTGTCTTCATCCCGTATAATTTCACCTTCAGGCGCGTATCCGGTTCCCGTAACCCCGTATTCATGCATGGACGTTACTACAGAGGTGACGGTCATTTCGTTTTTGGTCAGCGTTCCCGTTTTATCGGAGCAGATGACGGAGACCGCGCCCAGCGTCTCTACGGAAGGCAGATTGCGGACGATGGCTTTTCTCCGTGCCATATTCTGCACACCGATCGCTAATATAATGGACAGAATGGCCGGTAAGCCTTCGGGGATGGCCGCTACAGCCAGTCCGATGACCGACAGCAGCAGCTCTCCGGTCTCATAGTCGCGCAGCCCGTAGCCGAAGCCGAACATCAAGGCGGCGACGGCTACGATAACAACCGACACCATTTTGCCGAAACGGGCGGTCTGTTGCAAAAGCGGGGTGCGGATCTCCTCCACGGAGGCGATGGACTGGTTAATTTTCCCGAGCTCCGTCTTGCCGCCGGTTGCCACCGCTACTCCAATTCCTGTCCCGGAAGCAACGGTTGTGCCCGAGAAAACCATGTTGGTCCGGTCACCAAGCGGACAGTCCTCCTCCAGCGCTTCCGTCTGCTTCTCCACCGAGGTAGATTCGCCGGTCAGCGCCGATTCCTCGACCTTCAGATTACTGCTGCTGAGCAGCCTGAGATCTGCCGGGATTCGGTCGCCTGGATTCAGCAGCACGATATCGCCCGGCACCAGCTCTGCCGCTTCGATGGCCGCCGGGCTGCTGTCCCGCAGTACCTGAGCTTCCGGGGATAGCATATTCTTAATGCCCTCCAGCGCTTGCTCGGCCCGGTGTTCCTGCACGAAACCGATGGCCGCGTTGACGATGGCTACGATAATGATGACAATGGTATCGGTCCAATGGCCGAGCAGGGCCATGATGACGGCTGCGACCAGCAAAATGTAGATCAGCACATCATTGAAATGTTTCACAAATTTAAGGGCCGCCGGCGATTTCTTACCTTCCGGCAGCTCATTCCTTCCATGGCGGTCCAGCCGCGCGGTTGCCTCGCTGCCGCTCAATCCCTGTTCCCTGCTTGTCTCCAATGCTTCCAGCGTACGCTGGCTGTCCATGGCATGCCGCAGCTTGTCCTGCTTCTTCGCCAAGTCAGTCGCCTCCTCTGGTTCAAATCTTCCCATTCATTAAACGGGAACCCGTCCGGGCAAACGCTTTAGAGAGAAGTCGTTGCCAAATGTTCACTAATAGAAATTCAAGTTGATGGATTTTTATAGAAATTTTGAATCAAAGTGATAAAAATCTTTAATATATTTACATTTATTAGGATAGAAGTGTATGATGCAAATGTATTTATTTTACTTTTTATAGAAAAATCTATGAGAATATTCTTTGGGAGGTGATAGGTTTGATCTACGACAATGTGCTGCAATTAATTGGGAACACGCCTATTGTTAAACTGAATTATCTTCCGGACCCGTATGGGGCGCAGGTATTCATCAAGCTGGAGGGGCTTAATCCCGGCGGCAGCATGAAGGACCGCACGGCGCTCTACATTATCAGCCAAGCGGAGGCAGCGGGACAACTGAAGCCCGGCGGCACGATTGTTGAATCCTCCTCCGGGAATCTGGCCATCGGACTGGCGCTTGTGGCACGGCAAAAGGGGTACAAGCTGATCTGTGTGGTCGATCCCAAGATCAGTCTGGTCAATCTCAGTATTATCCAGGCCTATGGTGCGGAGACGGTAATGGTTGATCAGGCTGATGAGTATGGCAACTATCTTAAAGCCCGCCTGGACAAGGTACAGGAGCTCGTCAAGCAACTGGGAGCATTCTGGCCTAATCAGTATAATAACCCGAGTAATCCTGAGGCACACAGACAAACGACCGCGCTTGAAATCTATGAGGCGTTCGGTAATGAGCTTCAGTGGGCAGTGATACCGGCAGGCACCTGCGGTCTCATTACCGGGTGCAGCCTGGGGTTGAAAGAACATATCCCGCACATAAAGATTATGGCTGTTGATGCTACCGGCTCGGTTACCTTCGGGAAGCCGCCGGGTGTCAGACATCAGATTGGCATTGGTTCAGCTATAGTACCGGGCAATGTGCGAAGAGAGCTGTATGACGAGATTACGCATGTCTCGGATGCAGAGGCCTTCTCCACCACCCGCAGGCTGGTTAAGGAAGAAGGGCTGCTGGTCGGCGGCTCCGCAGGTGCAGCGGTGTTCGCGGCCCTGAAGCTTGCCCGCCGCCTGCCTGGCGGGGACAAAGTGCTTGCGATTCTTCCAGATCGCGGAGACCGGTACTACAATACTATTTTTTCGGATGAATGGCTGGAGCAGATTGGAATTGAACTGGGTAAAAGCGCTGTGAAAATATGATCGGGGGTGCTGGAGATTACCGTTTCCTTACGTAATGAGGTGATTGACCGTGCCGTCAGACAGACCCGCAGGCAGCTTGAGAAGCTTGCTGCTATGGCATCTTCCGGTGAGATTAGGCTTCCTTATGTTACGAACAACGGAAGCTATATGCTGGAGGATAAGTGGTCCTCCGGATTCTTCATTGGACTCCTCTACCAGCTCTATCAGTTGACCGGCGATACTCTTTATATTGAGGAAGCTGACCGCTGGATGGGCGGGATTGAGTCTTATAAGAATCAGGGGGATTATCAGGATATTGGCTTCCTGTTCTATTATTCTTATGCGTTCGGGTACGATCTGACCGGTAAGGAAGCATACAGAACGATTGCGCTTGAAGCTGCTGACAGCCTCTTTGATTCGCGTCTCCCGGGCGGTTATCTGGAATGCAATTGGCTGCCCGAGGGGAAGCGCTATGCAGGCGTCGACAGTATGATGAACATCCGGTTGTGGCTATGGGCCTATCGGATAACCGGTGAGGAGCGCTATCGCGCCGCTGCCATCGAATCAGCACAGATTACAAGTGCTGCGCTGATGAGGGAAGACGGCTTCACTTACGAATATATGAGAATGGACTCACTTACGGGAGCCCCGGAGCAGCCCTACAACAAGAACGCCAAATTCAGCTCAGCATCGGTGTGGGCCAGAGGCCACACATGGGCACTCTATGGAGCAGTTCAAATGTATGTGCTGGGTCATGAAGAGGAGTGGAGAACAAAGGTTGAGCGGCTCTCTGCATTCTACTTAGCCCATGTCTGTTCGGATGGTGTTCCGGCCTGGGATCTGATGCTGTCCCATCAGGGGACGGCTATGAGGGATGCTTCGGCTGCTGCGATCGCTTGCTCTGCATTCTACCAGTTTGCCGCAGCCTTAAGCCCTAATGATCCCTTACGCCAGCAGTTCCGGCAAGAAGCAGAGAGGGTGCTCGATGTTCTGATTTCTGTGGAGTATGCGCCCCCGGGTCCGGAGCATGAGGGACTGCTGGTGCATGCCAGCACGCCGCTGCATGTCGTTCAAGCCGCAGGAGAGTCCCAGATCTGGGGCGATTATTTTCTGCTGGAGGCTCTATATTACTCATTGGAGGTCGGTTCTTAATGAATATCAGTGCCGGATCGATAGAATCTAGCGATATTAAAATTGTCATCGAAGAAGGCCACGCTGCAATGCAATGCATGAATATGGTGCCGGAGCTTACGGACCGCCAAGTCTATGAATATGTTGTTCCCATTCTGAAGCAGTATGGCTTGGCGGATCTGTCCCCCCAGATCTGGTTCAATGGAGCCAATGAGTGGGTCATCCGCAGCCGCTGCGAAGCCTTGGCCTACTCTCTGAATCCGGTTAATCAGCGGGAAGGTGTAACAGGATGAGTGTAGCTGCCGAATCCTTAGTCTATTTCTATGTTCCGGGATACAAACCGAATTACATAGAGTACGCTATGACCTTCTATCCTATGAATATTATTCTCTGTCTGGAAGACGGTACGCCGGAGGATAAGAAGCTTGAAGCAAGATACGTGGTCAAGAATGCCCTTCAGGAATTCAGCAGCGACTCGGAGCATACGCTCATTGTCCGCGTGAATAGTGTTCATACCCCTCACTGGGAGCAGGATCTGGAAGAGCTTGTGCCAGAGCGCCCTGCCCGAATCCGGCTGCCCATGGTCCGGACGGCGGAGGATTTACGGCAAGTGGAACGCAAGGTGCAGGAGATTATACACAAGCGCAGCTTGAACTATTCTCCCAGCTATGAAGTCATGATTGAATGCTGTGAGGCTATATTCAATCTCGGAGAGATTCATCAGGCCAGCCGGAATATTTATGCGTTTACCTTTGGAGGAACGGATTATTTCGATGACTGTGTGGCTAAGGGACTTGTGGACCCGGCCCTGGAAGTTCGGAAGGCCAAGCAGAAGCTGGGGGAATACTGCCGCAGTGTGGGCCTTCAATGCTTTGACACCACTTACATGGCTTATCGTGATCTGGAGGGATTCCGCGAGGATTGTCTGCTCTCCAGGGAATACGGCTTCACGGGGCGTTCTGTAATCCATCCGGACCAGGTGGCCGTCGTCCAAGACATATACGGAATTTCAATAGCGTAGGAGGCTGTTATGTTCACAACATACCGATTGGAATTGCCTGAGCCTGTGACTCTGAATAAGCTGCAAATCCCTGTGTTCACCCATATGTTCCTGCAAAATGTATCTGCCCATAAGGTGCAGGTCGACCCGATTCAAGGGAGGCGCATCAGCGTCACCTATCTATCGTCTTATCCCAGGGAGCAGATTGAGCGGGAGGTTGCTATTTTCCTGGAGCGGTTCACCCCGGAGCATGATGAGGCATCCGCATCATCCGCTGAAATACTGGAGCCTGAGCTGAATATGGTGGAGCTGCATGAGCCGCCGCTGGAGAAGCTGTGCTCCTGCTGCACGCCGGGCAATCAGCGGAATATCTCGGATGATCTGCTGGAGCAGAGATGGCTGACTTTATTGAAGAATCAGGAGCTGGCGTACCATCGTCCGATCATCACTCTGCTGGAGTATTTTGACCAGAGTTATGTGGATTATGTCGGCCGGAGAATTGGGGATTGTCAGCAGCGGCAGTATTCGGTCTTGTTGCCTGCTTCGTTCGCCGAGAAGATGAATTACTTCCATAGCGCACCAATGCATTTGCTGCTGGCCACCCATTTAAGCCATGATCAGGAGACAATGAAATCCTTCGCTGCAGATGTATCCGCGAATAACGGGAAGCTGCCGCAGGACTGCGGCCCTTATCTGGAGACGCCTCCCTATATTCTGCAATCTGCCCCCTGCTATAAAGTCTATATGGAAATGGAGGATCAGGTGTTTGAGGACAATACCGCTTTTGTACTCAAAGGCCAGTCCTTCCGCAATGAGGGCAAACGTGTATATCTGCTGGAACGGTTGTTGAATTTCACCATGCGGGAATTCGTATTTCTGGGTACTCCCGAATACGTCACCCGGATGCGTGACTTGACATTAGAGTGGACCGTGGAGTGGATGGAAGCGGTAGGGCTGAAAGGCGAGTGTGCCTTAGCCAATGATCCATTCTTCCTGCCGGGTAAGGTGAAACAGAATTTCAAAGTGCCCAAACATGTCAAATACGAGGTTCGCGCGGATATCCCGTATAAGAACGACACGATTTCGATTGCTTCCTATGACACGCACGGCGATTTTTTTGCAAAGACCTTTAACTTTAGACTGAGGGATAACGCCGAGACATGGTCGGGCTGCATCGGGCTTGGCCTGGAACGGGTAGTATGGAGCTTTCTGCAGCAGTACGGTCTACAGAGTGAAAACTGGCCTGCGGCTATCCCGGAGAGCGTAAAGTGACTGCTTCCGGCCAAGCTGCAGCAGCCTGGATTGCCGAAACGATGGTCTATAGTGTTCTGGCCGAGGCTGTGAGCTGGCCTTCCCCCGGATTGGTATCGGCGGTGAGCAACGGATGTCATGCGGATATGGATATTTACACTTTTCTGAGAAGCGCACTCCGCATTCAACCTTATTACCAGGAAGCTGCGCGCCTGGGCATAGAACAATCCGGGGGCCGAACCGGCAGGGAGGATTTGTTCAGGATGCTCCAGAAGACCGGGCGGCGGGCCGAGGCTGACATGCTAGGAGCTACCGGGGGAGTGAATACCCATAAGGGAACGATCTTCCTGGGACTGATTCTATGCGCGGCTGCCGGAATGACGAGTCAAAGTCCATCCAGTGCAGTAGAACCGCAGGAGATATGCCGCTTGGCTGGAAGGCTGGCTGAGTATCCGCTGCGGGCACAATTGGCGGACATTCTGGAGGAGACGCACAGTGCAAGCACGGGCGGACGCGCCTACAGGGAGTGGGGGATTAGAGGGATACGGGGCGAGGTTATAGACGGATTTCCGTCCATTCTTCAGCAGGGCTTGCCTGCCTTGCGGGAGGCGCTTCAACAAGGAGCAGATTTGCGGACGGCGCTGATCCACTGCTTGCTATCATTGATGGCTGTGGTACAGGATACCACGCTGCTGAACCGCAATTTCGACAGGGCAAGGATTGACTATACTCAGGCGAGTGCATTAGCGGCGTTGGACCGGGGGAGTCTGTTCACCTCTGAAGGCAGAGCCTACATCCGCAACATGGAGGAGGACTTCCGTCTCCGTTCCCTATCTCCCGGCGGATCAGCCGATCTGCTGGCCATGACGCTTGCTTTGCATTTGTGGACTGAGAATCAGGGGGAGGAAAGAGTGTGGCGAACGATTCCGCTGTATCAGCCATCCTTCGTGACCGGGAGCGCCTCCATGAGCTAAGAGAGGCCCGGTATCCGGCAGCAGGCTCACTGATCCAGATTATGATGAATATTCCTGGGCCGGATAAGAGGCTGGCTGTTGCTTATGAACTATTCGAGCTCTGTATGGAGGCTTTACAGGAAGCTCTGGCGGTTGCAGTTTATAAGATTCTTGCGCTGGAGCGGATCGGGCTGGCGCTTGGTCCGGTTGCTTATCTTCAGGTATCTGCGGATGCGGCGGCATTGAAGCTATTCTGTCTGTCCTTTGAAGGGGAGCATCCGCTTAGCGCTTATTGGGATATGGATATTTATGATTCATCGGGAAAAGCAATGGGCAGGCATGAGCTGGGGGCTCCTTCACGCCGCTGTTATCTGTGCGGCCAGCCTGCTAAAGTGTGCGGATTCCTGCAGCGTCATTCGCCGGAGGAATTAATCGGACGTATGGCTGCTGATCTGGCGGCAAGGAAGGCAGTCACATGAATCTTTTCCGAAACTTAAAGGTGCCCCGGCCGGTGTTTGCCATTTGTCTGAACACACTGGTTACCCATCTTGGCTTCTACGCTATGACGGCGATATTAACGGTCTATCTGTCTCAGGTCAAAGGACTGCCGCTGTCGGTTACCGCTGTAGTTACCATGATCTTCACGGTGTCTTACCGCAGTGCGAGATTCCTTACCGGACCTCTGCTGGACAACATGGACCCGTTCAAATGCATGTGGTTCGGCTGCCTGCTAACAGGGGTCTCCATCGCATTGGTAGATTTCTGGCAGTCTCCGGTGTTGATTACTATACAGCTTATCATTGCCGGGATCGGCTACTCTGTCCGAGGCTTATCCTCCAAGGCTTCTTTATCCTTCGTGGGGAGTAAGGATGGCAATGCCCTGTTTTATTTTGCGAATTCCAATATGTATACGAACGGTGCAGCCATTGCCGGGCCCTTAATCGGCTCCTTTCTGCTGACTAGCTCCTTGAAAAGCTTCACGTTGACCTTCGTTGGAGGGTTTTATGTGTTAGGTGCCATCCTGCTCAATATCTTCCCGCCCGGGTGTAGTCTGCAGGGCCGGGAACGGAAGCCGGTAAGCTTCTGGAAAGGATATCAGACCGTTCTGCTCGATAAAAGCTTCCGTAAAGTGCTGCTGTTCAATATGATCGGCTGCTTCTTCTTCACCCAATTGTTCAATTCCTTTCCTTATTTAATCGGCACTTATTATAACGCTCCGGAAAGGCTGGGAAGTCTGCTGATGCTGAACGGAATCCTGGTGGTGGCGCTGCAGATTCCGGTCGGGCGCTGGATGAATACCGCGTTGTCAGGCCAGCGTGAGGGATACCGGCTGATGCTGGCGTTTCTGCTATTTAGTGTTTCTTTCTCAATGAATGCGATCATCGGCTCGATCTGGGGCTACTACGTATTCGTCGCGTTGTTCACCCTTGCAGAAATATTATTCATCCCCACGATAGATGCGTATGTCTCTAACGCTGCCCACCCGGATCTGCGTATCACATATTTCAGTGTCATCGGATTGTCCACAGCCCTTGGAGAAGGAATCGGTGTATATACCGGGCTGCAATTCATACATATGTGGAGCATCTACGGAAAGCTGTCCTATTTCTGGTTGTCCCTGGCTCTTCTGTCTGGACTGTCTCTTGTACTATACGTAATGCTAAACCGGTCACCTGTTCATCACAAGGAGGAGGAGAAACTATGGCGGTATTAATTCTGAATCAAAGGAGGCGGGCCTTCGCTCCTTATCTGACCTGGCTGGAGGATCTGGATGAAGAAGTATACCTGTATACTTCGCCGGCATATGGTGAGATAACGGAACCCTTTGCCCTTGTGCAGGTGTTCGACAACTGGGTGAGCAATGACCGGGTAGAGATCGATGCGTTACGATTGTATGAGGAACATCCTTACCGTCTGATCATCGCTCTCGATGAGAGTGATCTGATTCGTGCGGCCCGGCTGCGTGAACGGCTGCACCTGCCTGGTCAACAGCTGGAGAGTGCAGTGGCTTACAGGGATAAGGCGGTGATGAAAAGCTTAGTCAGCCCGCAGGTATCCTGCCCGGCATTTCGCAGACTGGCTTCACCGCTTCACTTGTATGATTTTGTGCTGGAGCACGGCTTGCCGGTTGTGGTTAAACCGGTGGACGGCATGGGCTCCATGAATACGGACATTATACGGACCCGGGAGCAATTGAACGATGTATGGGAACGCGGCCTCGGCAGCGGCTTAATGGTTGAAGCCTACGTAGAGGGAGAAATGTATGAGATCGATGGGCTGATGATGGGCCAGGAGATCCGTTTCGCTTCTGTGGGCAAATATTCCTGCAAGCCGCTGGAGATACTCCAGCAGGATTGCTTCGTGGAATTGCTCAGCCCCGGCTGCGCGGTGTATGAGCGGCTGGTTCATGAAGTTCAGCAGGTCATTGAAGCCTTGCCCTCACCGGGAGTTTCGACCTTTCATTGTGAAATGTTCCATACCCCGGAGGATGAATGGGTATTCTGTGAAATTGCCAGCCGGACCGCAGGCGGGCGGATCAGTGAGTCGATCAGCGCCATGTATGACGTTGATCTGAACCGGGAGTGGGTCCGGGGGCAATGCGGACTGCCGCTGAAGCTGCCGGTGCCAAGGCCGTCACAGGTAGCGGGGGTATATCTAATGCCGAAACGCCCGGGAACGGTAAAGACCATTCCGCAGACGCTGCCCTTTGAATGGGTGAAGGAATACGTGCCCCGCGTCAAAGAAGGCGAACAACTGGACGCGGCTCATTCCAGCGTGGATGCCGTGATGACCGTAATCATCGTAGGCGAGAATTCGGCATCGCTGCAAGTCAGGCTGTCACAGCTGCTGCGGTATCTGGAGCAAGAAGTGCAAATTCTGCCCGCCTATAAGGAGGATACAACCAATGAAGCACCTGTTACTAGTTGAAAGCAATGAGTCTATCGCAGGTATCCAGGCCTGCAAGGAGATGGGGTACACCGTAACGTTGCTGACCCAGAATATTCAGCATTACCTGAAGGGCCAGCCGCTGGAGTCCCACCCGCTCCGGTTGGTAGATTACATTCATGAAGTGGACACCTTTAATGAAGAAGCTGTGGTTGACTTTGTCAAAGCGTACCATCAAGCGAACCCTTTGACCGGAGTGATGTCTTTTGCGGAATTCTACGTGGTTCAGGCAACGGCAGCTGCGCATGCGATTGGTGTGCCGACCATGCAGCCGCTGGCGGCCAAGAATGCCCGGAATAAATATAAATCCAGAGAAATCTGCGTTCAGAGCGGCGTTCCGGTTCCCCGTTCACTGCTCGCAGGCAGTATAGAGGAAGCTTGCCGGCACGCCCATTCCATGGGTTATCCCTGTATCGTTAAGCCGTGTGACGGGGCTATGAGTATCGGGGTGGTCTTTGTCAACAATGAGCTAGAGCTGCGGCAGGCTTACGACAGCTATGTGAACAACCGGAATTTTGGGCGTAATCTCTATGGAAGTACGGATGTGCTCATTGAGGAATATGCAGCCGGACCTCTGGTCAGTGTGGAGATGGTCACTTATCAAGGGCAGGATCACCTGATCGGGATTACGGACCGCCGTCTGGTTGGATTTCCGTATTTTGTAGAGACAGGAGCCAGCTTTCCGGTTCGGTTAAGCCATGAGGCGGAGATCGTGGAGGTGGTCCGCCGGGGACTGCATGCGCTTGGGGTTGACTTTGGCCCCACACATACAGAGGTTGCTCTCACTCCTGAAGGTCCCAAGATTATTGAATTTAATCCGCGGATGGTAGGCGGGCCTGTTCCGGAGATGATTAAATACGCAACCGGCATTGACCTGCCGCGTGAAGTGCTTCGTATGCATATGGGGGAGGCCCCGGAGTTGACGCCGAGCGTCTCACGCGGTGCTGCTTCACGGGAATTCTGTTCGCCGGTTGACGGCAGGCTGATCGAGGTTACGGGGCTTAAGGAATTAGAGGGGCGTGCGGACATTCTGCGATCGCATTTCATTGCTGCCGGGCGCGAGGTGTCCTTTCCGAGATCTAATTTTGACTGGATTGGCCGAGTGATGGTTGGAGGGGACGATGCAGAGCAGGCTGAGCAGAAGTGCAGTGAAATCCAGAATACGATCGGCTTGCACATTGCAGCCAGACCTATAAGCTGAGGAGGCCTTGAGCATGTTATATCTGAATACCACAAACCTGGAGCAGATGAATCTTCCCTGGGCACTGTGCATGGATACGATACGGAGTGCTGTCCAAGTGATGGCAGCGCACGAATTCTCCCAGCCGATTAAACCCTATCTGCTCTTTGATAAAGATCCAAGCAGCCGGATTATTGCCATGCCCGCTTATGTGGGCGGAGAGATCGGGATGGCAGGCATCAAGTGGATCGCCAGTTTTCCCGGTAACCATGGCAGGCAGCTTCCCCGTGCCCACTCGGTGACGATACTGAATGATTCCGGCAGCGGGAAGCCGGTGGCTATCATCAACAGTCCGCTTATCTCCGGGATTCGTACAGCTTCAGTCAGTGGGCTGATGATCCAGGAATACGAGAAGGTACACCCTTTTGCCGGTAAAATGATTGCCGGTATTGTCGGGTTCGGACCGATCGGTCAGCTCCATCTGTCGATGCTGAATCAGCTGCTCGGGGACCGGCTGGAGGAGGTTCGGATCTTTGATCAGAATCCGGATGCTCTGGATCATATCCCGGAAGAGCTTGGGACAAGGGTGCGGCCTGTGGATTCCTGGAAGGAAGCCTACGAAGGGGCTGATCTGTTCATCACCTGTACAATTTCCAGCTCCGGCTATATTGACCGCAAGCCCAAAGAGCAGAGTCTGCTGCTGAACGTGTCTCTGCGCGATTTCACCCCGGCGATCTTAAGCTACACCTCAGCCATTATTGTCGATGACTGGGATGAAGTGTGCCGTGCGAATACGGATATTGAACATATGCATCATCAAAGAGGGCTGCGGAAGGAAGACACGGCGTCCATCGTCGAGGTGGTCTGCGGCAACGCGCTGGCGAAATTCCCGAAGGAGGAAGCGGTCATGTTCAATCCGATGGGAATGGCTGCCTTTGATATTGCCATTGGATCACTATATTATCGTGAAGCGCTGAATCGCGGGTATGGTAAGGAGTTGGAGGAGTAGGAGCAGGGGGCAAAATCAGCATACAAAATAAACGGGCCGGATAAGAGATATCCTCTTGTCCGGCCCGGCTGTGTACTGCCTCATCACAAGGCTATGGATTCTTGCGGTGCTTCTTCTCTTCCGGATCTGGTGCAAGGCCAGGAGCTGACACCTCTGGGTCATTCCCCAGCACGGCGCCTACGACCTCATCCAGCTTATCTGTTTCCGATTGACCGTCCGCCGGACTGGGTTCGCCCTCCGGAATCGGGTGGACGCCTGCGGTGCGTCCGTCGAGCGGTGCTTTTTTATCATCCTTCATCTGTCAGTCTCCCTTCTAAGTGCAGGTTCTGTCTTAGGATGTGTCTGCGGTAACCGTTCTATGTATCGATAACCGCAGCGGAGGCTGATGAACCATACGGCTGGTTAGGATTGGTGGACCACTTCCATACTCTTTTCCAGGGCAGTCTTATAATAGTGGCATTTATGGTCTATAACTTCCATCGTTTTTCTTAATTCCTCCATCTGCGCTTCTACGGAAGCCTTCCGCTCCAGGAACATGTCGTATCGGCGCTGCAGTGTGGAATCTCCTTCGGAGCACCATTCAATGAAATGCTTAATCTCTTTGATGGGCATCCCGGAGGCCTTCAGGCATTCAATAATCCGCAGGGCCTCCATATCGGAGGGCTTGAATACGCGTTTGCCGCTGGGAGTTCTCTCTATAGAAGGGAGCAGGCCCTCTTTGTCATAATAACGCAGGGTATGCGGGGTCATGTTGAAATGCGCTGCCGCTTCGCTTATGGAATAGGTCTTCATCATCGTTCTCCTGTCCTGGATATTTCGGGCTTGACTTAGAGTTAACTTTAAGGAATATCATAGGCTTTGTAAAGCTTAAAGAATGATACTATTCTATTGAAAAGAGGTCTCACTATGATACAAGTTAACGCACGCGCTGCATTCAGCCAGGAAGGCCCGTTCAAGCTGACAACGATCGAACGCCGGGAGCTGCTGCCGCAGGATGTTCTGATCGAGATTAAATACGCCGGTATTTGCCATTCCGATATTCATACCGTCCGCGGGGAGTGGGGACCGGTGAAATATCCGCTGGTTCCGGGGCATGAAATTGCAGGTATTGTCAGCCAGATCGGTTCTGGAGTGACGAAATATGCAGTTGGCGACCGTGTCGGGGTAGGCTGTATGGTCGATTCCTGCGGAGAGTGCAGCAGCTGCCGGCAAGGCGAGGAGCAATATTGCCTGGAGGGGAACACGGGAACCTATGGAGCGACTGACCGCCACGGGCACTATACGCAAGGCGGATATTCCACGCATATCGTTGTCACTGAAGACTTCGTGGTGCGGATTCCCGACAGCCTTCCGCTTGACGCTGCTGCACCGCTGTTGTGTGCCGGAATCACTACTTACTCACCACTGCGCCACTGGGGAGCTGCTCCCGGCAAAAAGGTGGCTGTAGTGGGTCTCGGCGGGCTGGGGCATATGGCAGTAAAAATTGCTCATGCCATGGGGGCTGAGGTTACGGTGTTATCCCAATCCCTGAAGAAGAAGGAAGACGGCCTGCAATTGGGCGCAGATCATTATTATGCCACCACTGATCCGGAGACATTTAAGCAGCTGGCCGGTTCCTTCGACCTGATCATTAATACGGTCAGTGCGCAGGTGAATATCAATGCTTTCCTGTCACTCCTGGCGCTGGACGGGACGTTGGTGAATGTCGGTGCGCCTGCTGATCCTTTGGCTGTTAATGCCTTCTCGCTGATCGGACACCGCCGTTCCTTTGCCGGTTCGATGATCGGGGGAATCCGCGAGACACAGGAGATGCTTGACTTCTGCGCTGAACATCAGATTGCTTCCGAGATTGAAGTGATTTCGGCTGACCAGATTGACGAAGCCTGGGAGCGTGTGCTGGCCTCGGATGTGCGTTACCGGTTTGTGATTGATATCAGCACGATGGGGAAGGCCTAAGTCTTTAGAGGAGCAAGATTCTTAATCTATATTGTTTGAAAAACAGCCTGCAGGAATGGAACTACTCCATTCCCGCAGGCTGTTGGTATTTCTGCCTAGCTTCTCCTACGAGAAGCTATATAATCGCACCCCGTGCGGAGGCACGGTGGTCTGCAGCACGCCGCCGCTAAGCCCAGCAGGCGTCTGGCTCCACAGCTCCGTACCTGCGGCCACGCCGCCGAGGCCGATCTCTTCGAGGCTTAGCTCAACCGGCAGCGGGCTGTTGCTGGTGTTGAAAACGGCAGCATACCGGGTGCCGTCGTCATGAGCTGCGGTCCAAACGATCAGCTCATCGTGGTGAAGGGCTTCCCTGGCGCCATGGCTCTCGCGCTGCATGCGCAGCACCTCGCGGTTGGTGAGCAGCGACAGGGTCCAGTCGTCATTGTCCCGCAGCTCGCCGCCGAAGATCAGCGGCGAACGGAAAATACTCCAGAGCGACATCATCGTCAGCTGCTCGTCCCGGGTGAAGCGGGTCCAGCGGTCATCCCCGCCGCCGTCAACGGAGCGGACGCCGATGTGGCCGAGCGGCAGCATGTCGCAATCCGGCCAGGAGCCGGCCTGCGGGACGCCCTGCCAGCTGCGGCAGCGGCTGAACATGTCCAGCAGCAGCTCCCAGCGGTCCCAGAAGTCATCCGTGATGCGCCACATGTTGGCATGCTCGGTGAAATGCTGTGCGTATTCTACCGGAGCAGGGCCGGGGGAGAGACTTAGCACCATGGGGCGACCGCAGTTCTCGATTGCCCGGGAGATCAGGTCAATCTCCGGCTGATGGGTATCGTACAGTCTGGAGGCGGCGATGTCATCCACCTTGACCAGATCGACGCCCCACTGGGCGTACAGTTCAAAGAGTGAATTATAGTAGGCCTGAGCGCCTTCCTTGGAAGCATCGACACCGTACATATCTGTATTCCATGGACAGATGGAGTTCGTGTGCGCGATCTCGCGGGCAGTTGCCTCCGTCCCCAGAATCGCGGTGCCTGCATGGGCGGCCTGACGCGGAATGCCGCGCATAATATGAATACCGAACTTCAGTCCCAGGCTGTGGACATAGTCAGCCAGCGGCTTGAAGCCCTGACCGCCCGCTGCCGAAGGGAAGCGGTTCTCGGCTGGCATCAGCCGGGAGTATTCATCCATGATTAGAGGGACGAAGGGGCGGTACAGAGAGGACACGGCACCAGGCTCATACCACTGGATATCAACGGTGATATAGCTCCAGCCGTAGTCTTTGAGATGCTCGGCCATATATTCCGCATTGCCGCGGATTTCCGCTTCGGTTACGGCTGCGCCGTAGCAGTCCCAGCTATTCCAGCCCAGCGGGGGGACAGGTGCTGCAAGCTTATGATTCATTGTGTAATCTCCTTATCAGATGGATTATTGCTCCTCATAAATCCATCATAATCAAGGAGAAACCCAATATCTATAGTAATGTTGCAAGTGGAATAGCACTATATTGCGCTTAATCGAAAAAGAGCTGGCGGTAGATCAGGCTCTCGCCCCCGCTGCGGAAATCGCCTGGTGTCAGTCCGGTCAGGCTACGGAAGGCCTTGATAAAGTAGCTTCCGCTGGAATAGCCGATCTGCTGTGCAATAGCTTCAATGCTTAAGCTCGTCCCCCGGAGCAGCTCCATCGCCTTCTCCGTTCGGACCCGGGTCAGATAAGCGCCGGGTGTCAGGCCGGTGCTGGCCGAGAAACGGCGGATGAGATGATATTTGGACAGGGAGACATGCTCCGACAATTGGTCGATGCTGATCATCTGCGGGTAATGCTGCTCGATGAATGCAGCGGCGCGCTTAATATTCTCTGACCATTTGTCCCTGTCGCTCAGCGTAGCTGTCTGCATCCGGGTCAATTCGGTCATGAATTGATAGACACTGGATGAGGCGATCAGCGGATCGGAGATTCTGCCCGCTCCGGCATCCATTACAATCATCCGCGCGAGCCGGACAGGGGCACAATCTGCGGGCAGCCGGGGCACCTCGCCCGCTTCGCGCAGGAATCTGCGCCAGTGGGGCAGGATCAGGCTTGGGCGCAGCAGGAGGAACAGGAACTCCCACGGCTCTGCCGCATCCGCCGGATAGTAATAACGGTGAGGTCCCGGGATTTCCGCCAGCAGAGCCTGTCCGGCCCGGACCCGGTAAGTCCGGTTCTCTGACTCGAACACGCCCTCACCGGAGAGCGTGTACTGGAACAGCAACAGCGGGCCGTCGCTGCGCTCCATCCCGTCCCAGCGGTATGTGGGATCGGAGACGGAATCATAACCGGCTGCGAACAATACGCACAGCTGCAGCTCCTTATCTTCGGCAAAGCGAAAGCCATAGGTCCCTCCGGGGATGTCCATTGAGATCCTCCTTTTCTCAACAAGTACTTAATATCTTAACATATCATTGAAAATATAAAGCGCCTTTGCTACTGTTACGAATAGAAACGAGAGAAGGAAGGTTATGGAATGTCCCAGATGCAAACGTACCAACCGGCAGCTAATCATGTCAGACTCATCGGACGTACCCACTGGATGGGGGAGGTGCTGTGGCTGGCTCTTTCAGGGAGCGGGGTGGAATTCTCATTCTACGGCCGGGCGGCCCGGATCACTCTGCAAGGCGATGATATCGCTGCAACCGGCAACAATCTGGCCCGGATTGGAATCAGTGTTAACGGCCAGCAGGTGATAGACGATCAGGTGGATCAGCTACGCAAAACGTATACAGTGTTCGAAAGCGACACCGAGCAAGAGGTTACTGTAAGAATTACGAAGCTGTCTGAAGCAGCCATGTCAACGGTTGGCATTGCGGAGATTGCGGTGCAGGCTGAGGAAGCGATTAAGCCAACTCCATCTCCGCAGCATACGATCGAATTCATCGGTGATTCCATTACCTGCGGGTATGGTGTGGATGATGAAGAAGCGCTGCATACCTTTTCTACGGCTACAGAAAATGTAACTAAGGCTTATGCCTACCTGAGCGCAGAGCAGCTTGGTGCGGATTACAGTATGGTGTGTTACAGCGGATACGGCATTATTACCGGCTATACAGAAAATGATCAGAAGCTCACCACGCATCTTCTGCCCGATTACTACGAGAAGGTAGGCAAGTCTGAAGGGAGGTTCGGCGGCAGTCTGCTGCCTCAGGAGATAGCTTGGGATTTCAGCAGATTCACGCCGGAGCTGATCGTTATTAATCTGGGGACCAACGACGATTCGTACACGAAGGATGACCCTGCCAAGCAGGCGGATTATGCAGAGAACTATGTCGCTTTTCTACAAATGGTCAGACGGAATAATCCCGATTCGACCATTCTGTGTACGCTCGGGATCATGGGAGACAGGCTGTATCCTATCCTGGAGCAGGCGGTGGACCGCTATGCCCGGGAAACCGGCGACAGCAGAATCTCGGTGATGAAATTCGAGGTGCAGCTAGAGGCGGACGGCCACGCTGTCGATTATCATCCTTCGCAGGTGACGCATCGCAAAGCGGCGGATAGACTGGCGTCAGAGATCAGGAAGCTGATGAAGTGGTGATCTGAGCGGATTAAGGCTGGCGAGTTGGGGAAGCGGGCTGGCTGGCACGGAAAGCAGGCTGGATAGCAGGCTGACTGGCTGGGAGCTGAAATGAAAAGGGAAAATCCCTTTGGATCGGCTGGAAGCGGGCTGGCTGGTGAAGAAATCGAGCGGGTAGTCCAGTAGTCCAGTGGTGATTGCACTATGTGCAATAGAAATTCATAAAACACCTCTAAAAATAGTCCCTATTGTATTTAGTACAGTAGAATACTGGAGAGAGGCCCAATATGGGCAAAATCTCTAAATTCTGCTGTACATAATACAGTAGAAAGGCTAGAAGGGTAGTTTTATAGCTCGATCTAATGTACAAAGTGCAATAGGCACATACGTCTCAGCACTCCAACCTGCCATTCCGTCCCTCATCACCGATGAATTCCCTTCTCACGCACAAACCTCTCCAGCACCCCGAACTCCTCCGTCACCTTGGTGAATGGCAGGGCTGCAAGGACCTGCTCCCGGTACGGGTTACGGGCTCCAGCCGCCAGGCGGGAATCCAGGATGCTGAGTACACCGAGGTCTGTCTCGCTGCGGATCAGGCGCCCGGTACCTTGTCTTAAGCGCAGCAGCATGTCCGGCACGTAGACCTCCATGAGCGGATTCTTCGCCTGCGCAGCCTTGTATTCGTAGACAGGATCAGCCGGAACCGGGAACGGCAGCCGGAAGACGATCAGATGCGACAGATCTGCACCCTCGATATTCACGCCTTCCCAGAACACGCCGGTACTCAGCAGCACGCCTTTGCTCGCCCGGAACTCAGCGATCACCCCGTCCTGCGACGAGCCTTCCCGCTGCATATGCAGCGCCCAGTTCAGCTTCTCCGCACTCAGCTTCTTGTGAATGTACTTCATATCCTCTTTGGCCGAAAAAAGCACCAGCGTCCGCCCGTCCGTTACATTGCACAGCCGCAGCAGCTCCTTATACGCCGCTTCCAGATAAGCTTCCCGGTTATGGTGGTTATAGTAAGGAACGTCTTTGGCAATATACATCATCGTATGGTTGTCGTAATCGAACGGTGAAGCCTGACGCTCCATATACTCCCCTCTGTAGCCCAGCGAACGGGAGAGATAAGCGTATTGTTCCTCCAGCGTACCGCCGGACTGGCTGAGGGTTGCGGAGGTGAGGATGACAGAGGTCTTGCCGCTAAATAGACTGTATTTCAGGAATTGGCTGATCCCCTTGGGGCAGATGCTGACGGTAGCTTCTCCCCGGGGCTGGCTGGCCCAGAGCAGATAGTTGTCCTCCGTCCCGGCCAGCACCTGGAAGAGGACAATCATTCCGTTAACCGCTTCGAAGGTATTATCAATCTCCCGCTCATGCCGGGAGGTCAGCACCGAGAGACTGAGGCGGAACTCCTGCAAAATCTTCACGGCCTGCTGCAGCGGGACTCCCGTAATGGCTGATACTTTAATCCGGTCAGTGTCCTGCTTGGCCGAGTGCAGCAGGTCCGCTTCGATCTGTCTGAACAGCTCTTTGGCACATCGCCGAACGAACTGGCAGGACTTCATCAGGCTGCGGTCCGCCGACTGCTTGAACAGAAGCTGCATGGCATCCTCCAGCACCCGGGAGATCTGCCGGAAGGTGAATTCGAGCGTCTGGGCATCCCTGACCTTGGCTTCCAGATTATGCGCTTCATCTATAATGATCAGAGCAGGCCGCTCGGTGATCAGGCCTTTGGTCCCTTCCTTTTTCTTGATCAGGTCTCGGATCAGCAGGTCCTGGTTCACGATGATGATATCCATCTCGCCTGGGCCGGCGTTGATCTTGGCCCGCATGTCGTAGAAGGCGCAGGTATGCTTGTAGTGGCAGTGCTCGAACTTACAATCTGTCACACACACGTTAGACCATAAGGCATCACTGACTCCGCCCTTCAGATCTGCCCGCTCGTTGATTTCTGCATTCAGGATACGTTCTGCCATTACAGTGAGCGGGGAGCCGGACTCCCCGGACGGGAACAGGTCCGCTGCCCGGTACCGGCAGGCATATTGCCCCATGCCCTTGCCGACTACAGAGCGGACCATGGAGAAGCCGAGCCGGCTGCCGATGAACCGCAGATCCTTATGGATCTGTTCGGAGAGCTGGATGGACGAGGTGGCGATAATGACCGGCTGCCGGGAGAGCTGGTTGATGAGCAAGCCGGGAATCAGGTAGGCGAAGGATTTGCCGATACCGACTCCGGCTTCAATCATGGCATTTCGGCCATGGACATAAGCGTCGGCAATATCCAGCGACATATCCTGCTGGCCGAGCCGTTCGGTGAGACCGAGCCGTTTGAACCGGTCATACATACGGAAGATGGCATTGACCAGGGCAGGCTCGGCGTTTTTGGCCGGCTCCTGCTTCTGTAATTTGTAGAGATCATTTAACCAGCTGATGACGACCGCCCCTTTTCCTTGTCAATGATAGTCTTGTCCTTCATGGATTACGGCAGAGGTTGTTATTATCTTAGATAGCGGGCGAACAGTCAAGGGTAAAGGCGGAATCCGTCTGCTGGCATCCCGGAAGTCCGCTATCTTATAATGTTAATAAAATCATAGTCTGCGTACTGATCATGAAGGGAGAGAGAACATATGAGCGAACGTCTGCCTTGTCAGACCCCGGGCTGCACGGGAAGCATTCTTCCTGCAACCGCACTGAAGACCGGGGGGATCTGTATGCCCTGCCAGCAGCGGAAGCTTGCAGAGGAGAGACAAGCTTATATTGAGCAGAACCGTAAAGAGGTGAACAGGTACGCCGGTATCCATGATCCGGTTGAAATTCTCACCATGATGCACAGCCCGCGTAAGCCTGATCCGCTGATCAAGGAAGTCCCTTACCCCCGGACCGCACAAGAGCTGTATCACGGACTGACGGAGGAAGAGAGAGGGCGGATGGAGAGCTACGCCGTTCATTTATTAGAAGAAGAGGATATAGACCAGGCGGAGACGGTGCTGGTGTCACTCCTCTGCTTCACGGATACACGGCTTGGGCCGGGTCTGGAAATGCTCCTCCACACAGGGAATTATTCGCCCGCGATCCTCTTCAAGGATGCTGACGCGCAGGTCAGGGACAGGCTCATTGCTCAGGTGGAGTCCGATCCGGTTAACCGTAATCTGCTGCTGCTGGCGCTGGCCTGGATTGGCGATGAAGAGGTGGTCAGGCTGTTCGCGGCATGGCGTCAGTCCCCGCCGGAGTGGGCGTCAGCGTTATATATAGCTCCCGAGATGTATGCCCGTGAAGCGGGCTGGGAGCTGGATGCCGGAGGCGGCAAAAAGCAGCTGTATCATCCTGAATGTTACCCCTTCCTGGTAAGCAGGGAAGACACTCTGGAAGCGCCCGGTGCTCCGGCGGCTGTTCAAATGCTCCAGGCAGGAACGCACGCCTGTCCTTGGTGCGGAGGTGCGCTAACCGTTTTATTTGATTACGATTTGAAGCATCCGCAGGTTAGGTTCATGGAGCTTCCCGGCAAGCGACTAAGAATTGCAGCCTGTATGCACTGCAACTGTTATGGCACTGTATATATGAAGGCTGATCTGGAGGGCGGGTATGCATGGAGTGAATATAATGTTGTTCCTGGATATCTGCCTGACAATACTGGAGGAGCATTGGCGTTCAACACGTGGCATGTAATGCAGCTGTCGGAACAGCCGGCAGGTACTTATGAGAGTGCATACTGGGTTCTGGAGGCACCGGCCTCGCAGATCGGAGGTCATCCGGCCTGGATTCAGGATGCGGACTATCCGGCCTGTCCCTGCTGCGCACAGACGATGACTTTTGCGGCGCAGGCGGATATGGGCCAGGTGGCGGAGGACGAGGGAATTTATTATGCTTTTCTATGCCGGGAGTGCCTGATTACAGCGGTGAATTACCAGCAGACCTGAGCCTGCTTTTGTCACAGATAAGTTACGGGTAAAGTGCTACCATGGAATGAAAAATAAACTGGCTGCGGGAGCTGATATATGAGTCGTTTCTCAGTTCATCAGATGATGCATTATTCACTGTATTCTTTTGCCGAGCACAGCCCGGACCCGATTTACATTCTGGGTATGGACAAAAAAGTGAGTTACGCCAATTCCAAATTCGTGGAGCTGTACGGCTGGTCAACAGAGGAATTGAACCTCCATGATTTCCCCCATGTTCCCCCGGAGCTCAGGGACGAGCTTAACCAGATGTATAATTTCATCGATCGGGGGATGCCTCTGTTTGCCCTCGATACCTTCCGGATTAAGCGGAACGGAGAGCTGATCAGTGTCAAGATAACTATTTCCCCTGTAAAAGATCCGGAAGGACGCATTACAGCATATGTATGTGTACTACGGGATGTAACGGAGATCAAGTTCTCAGAGCTGAAATATTACAAGCTGTTTAATGAAGCGAACGATCCCATTTTCATTTATGAGCAGGATGAGGAGGGCAAGCCTTCGAAGTTCCTGGATGTGAACGAAGCGGGCTGCCGGATGCTGGGCTACACACGCCATGAGCTGCTGGACAAGACCCCGCGCTCTATTGCCGCAGAAGCTATGGTGCCGGAGGTGAATAAGATGTTCGGGTCCATTCTTAGCGGAGAAGGAATGTTCGTAGAATGGGTTGAGGTTACGAAGGATGGAAGGGAAATTCCGGTGGAGATCAGTGCGAAGCCGTTCAGGCTGAATGGCCGCCAACTGGTAATCTCGATTACCCGCGATATGACCGAACGAAAAAAAACGGAAGAGTTCCTGAGGTATAGCGAAAGCCTGTCCATGATCGGTGAGCTGTCCGCAGGCATTGCCCATGAAATCCGCAATCCATTGACCAGCATCCGCGGGTTCGTCCAGCTGCTGTATTCCCGCTCCAAGATGAACAGGGAGCTGCACGAGATCATCCTGTCAGAGGTGGACCGGATCAATTCAATCATCAGCGAGCTGCTGCTGCTGGGCAAGGAAATGCCGTCCGAGCTGGCAGACTGTAACCTGGTCCGGCTGCTCGGACAGGTGATTGTCCTGCTGAATGCGCAGGCGCATATGACAGATAACGAAATTGTCATGCACACGGATCTCGACAGCCTGCCTGTCCGGTGCGCGGTTAACAAGCTGAAGCAGGTGTTCATCAATGTGCTGAAAAATGCGATAGAAGCAAGCCCGCACGGAGCAGAAATTACGCTGGAGCTGAAACATGAGGAGCATACAGCCATTATTCGCATCATCGACACCGGGCCGGGCATACCGGCAGAGCTTCTGCAGCAGATCGGTGCTCCGTTCTTCACGACCAAATCCGGAGGGAATGGATTAGGTGTTATGATCAGTAAGAAAATTATCCATAATCATAAGGGGACTCTACAGTTCAAAACCAACCAGCCGACGGGAACAATAGTTGAGATTACGATGCCATTGCTTCATGAATTACAACATACATAAGCGGTATCCAAACGGAGCAGTGAGGTCAGACCAGACCCCGCTGCTCTTTTGATTATCTGCGCTCAGGGAAAGTTCACAATAAGAATAATGGGGTTTCGTTATTTGAAATTTTGGGTATATAAGCTATATTTTCGAAATATAAACGCAAGGCATGCTACAAGCTGGAAAGTGAGGGTTCTCATGGATTTTCCGGTCAACATCCTGCTCGTAGACGATCATCCCGAGAATCTGCTTGCCCTTGAGGCCGTTCTCAGCGGAGAGCCTTACCGGTTGTTTCGGGCCTATTCCGGGATTGAAGCTTTACGTTGTCTGCTGGAGGAGGAATTCGCCGTCATTGTGATGGATGTGCAAATGCCGGATATGGACGGGCTGGAGACGGCGCGCCTTATCCGTACCCGGGAGAAGAATCATGTGGTGCCGATTATTTTCATGTCCGCTAACAGTACAACGATGGAGGATATCTTCGCAGGTTACTCTGTGGGTGCGATGGATTACATGACGAAGCCCTTCGTCCCGCAGCTGTTCAAGTCCAAGATTGAGGGCTATGTCAGCATGTATGAAGCGAATAAGACGCTGCAGCTCCAGAGCGAAATGCTGAAGCAGCAGGCGCGGCAGCTGGAGAAGACGAATCAGGAGCTTCGGGAAGCGAAGGAAGCGGCAGAAGTTGCCTCCAAGGTGAAATCTGAATTCCTGGCGATGATGAGTCATGAGATCCGCACGCCGCTGAACGGGATCATCGGGATGTCTGATCTGCTGCTCGCCTCTGATCTGCCGGAGGAATATTGTGAGATGGCGGGGATTATCCATACAAGCAGTAATGCCCTTCTGTCGGTGATCAATCCCATTCTCGATTATTCCAAGCTGGAAGCCGGGAAGCTGGTGGTGGAAGATGCGCCGTTCTCTCTGCAGGACTGCCTGAGTGAGACTATTGCTCTGTTCACTGCTAAGATCCGTGAGCGGAAGCTTGACATGGTAGTGGAGATTGATCCTGCTGTGCCGCCTGATCTGGTGGGAGATGTGAACCGCCTCCGTCAGGTGCTGAATAATCTCGTAGGCAATGCCGTGAAGTTCACCCATGCAGGCAGTGTATACATAATGGTTAACAAGCTGGAGGGACTGGCAGAGAAGCTTACACTTGAATTCACAATCAGAGACACAGGAATCGGGATTCCCCCGGATAAAATCGGCGAGCTGTTCCAGCCCTTCTCCCAGCTCGATGCCTCTACCACACGCAGGTTCGAAGGCACGGGGCTTGGCTTATCGATCAGCAAAGCTCTGGTGGAGCTGATGGGCGGAAGCATCCGGGTCGAGCCATCGGAGGAGCCCGGGGCTACGTTTGTTTTTACAATTGTCGTTCGTGAGCATCTTGGATTGGAGCAAAAATACGTGCTGAATAAGGGGCAGGGTTGATACTATGAGCGATGACAACCAAATCAAAGAAAACCAGGGCGATGGAATAGACGCCGGTGAACTGCTGAGCGCCTTGATGGCGATGAAGAAGGGCAATTTCTCCCACCGGATGCCGTATGACCGGACGGGAATCGCCGGTAAGGTAGCGGATACGTTCAACGAGATTATGGAGATTCAGGAGAGCCTGGTGAACGAGGTTCAGACGGTGGCCAGAGTGGTCGGCAAAGAAGGGAACCTGTCCAGACGGTTCGTGCAAAAGAATCTGGGCGGGTCCTGGGAGACGGTGACCGATTCCTTGAACGGACTGGTCATTGACCTGATTCAGCCGACCAGCGAGATGGTCCGGGTCATTAATGCCGTAGCCAAGGGCGATCTGTCTCAGCAGGTGGAGCTGGCGATTGAAGGACGGCCGCTTACCGGCGAGTTTCAGCGGACGGCAAGCAATATCAATAGGATGGTGAATCAGCTCAGCACGTTCGCCTCTGAGGTTACACGCGTGGCGCGTGAGGTGGGTACCGAAGGGATTTTGGGCGGACAGGCTGATGTGAAGGGGGTCTCCGGCACCTGGAAGGATCTGACCGACAGCGTCAATTACATGGCGACGAATCTTACGGATCAGGTGCGCAACATCGCAGCGGTGACAACGGCGGTAGCAAACGGCGATCTGTCGAAGCAGATTACGGTCAATGCGCGCGGCGAAATCATGGAGCTGAAGAATACGATCAACACAATGGTGGACCAGCTCTCCATGTTCGCCTCTGAGGTGACCCGGGTGGCGCGCGAGGTCGGGACCGAAGGCAAGCTCGGCGGACAGGCCGATGTGAAGGATGTCTCCGGCACCTGGCGGGATTTGACCGAGAGCGTCAACTATATGGCGTCCAACCTGACGAACCAGGTGCGGAACATCGCGGTCGTGACCACGGCGGTGGCCAACGGCGATCTGTCGAAGAAGATTACCGCTGATGTGCAGGGCGAAATTCTAGAACTGAAGAACACGATCAACATCATGGTGGATCAGTTATCGACCTTTGCTTCCGAGGTGACCCGGATGGCGCGTGAGGTGGGTACGGAAGGGATTCTCGGCGGGCAGGCTGATGTGAAGGGCGTGTCCGGCACCTGGCGGGATTTGACCGAAAGCGTCAACTATATGGCGTCCAACTTAACGAATCAGGTGCGCAATATCGCGGAAGTGACCACGGCGGTAGCCAAGGGCGACTTGTCGAAGACGATTACCGTCGATGCGAAGGGCGAGATTCTGGAGCTGAAAAGCACCATTAACATCATGGTGGACCAGCTCAGCAATTTCGCCTCCGAGGTCACGCGTGTGGCGCGCGAGGTATCTACGGAAGGAATTCTCGGCGGACAGGCCGATGTGAAGGGAGTCTCCGGGACCTGGAAGGATCTGACCGACAGCGTGAACTTCATGGCGGGGACGCTGACGGATCAGGTGCGCAATATCGCTGAAGTGACGACTGCCGTGGCGAAGGGGGATCTGTCGAAGCAGATTACGGTGAATGCGACCGGCGAGATTCTGGAGCTGAAGAACACCATTAACACTATGGTGGAGCAGCTGTCGATCTTCGCCTCCGAGGTGACGCGCGTGGCGCGTGAGGTCGGCACTGAAGGGATGCTGGGCGGACAGGCGCAGGTGAAGGGCGTAGCCGGGACCTGGCGCGATTTGACCGAGAGCGTGAACTATATGGCGTCCAACCTGACGAATCAGGTGCGCAACATCGCGGTCGTAACGACAGCGGTGGCGAACGGGGACCTGTCCAAGAAAATCACTGCGGATGTGCAAGGCGAAATTCTGGAGCTGAAGAACACGATCAATACGATGGTCGACCAGCTCTCCATGTTCTCCTCCGAGGTGACGCGTGTAGCGCGCGAGGTCGGTACAGACGGCAAGCTCGGCGGCCAGGCGCAGGTGAAGGGAGTCGGCGGCACCTGGAAGGACTTGACCGAAGGCGTAAATAACATGGCCCGCAATCTGACGGACCAGGTGCGTAATATTGCAGATGTGACCACGGCGGTAGCCAAGGGCGACCTGTCCAAGAAGATCACCGTAGACGTCAAGGGCGAGATTCTGGAACTGAAAAATACGATCAACACGATGGTGGATCAGCTCTCCATCTTCGCCTCCGAGGTGACGCGTGTAGCGCGCGAGGTGGGTACGGACGGCAAGCTGGGCGCGCAGGCCGAGGTGAAGGATGTGTCCGGCACCTGGAAGGATCTGACCGATACGGTCAACTTCATGGCGAGCAACCTGACGATTCAGATGCGCAACATTGCCGGTGTAACCACGGCGGTAGCGAACGGGGATCTGTCCAAGAAGATTACGGTGGATGTCAAAGGCGAATTGCTTGAGCTGAAGAACACGATCAATACGATGGTGGATCAGCTGAATTCGTTCGCCTCTGAGGTAACGCGTGTAGCGAGCGAGGTCGGCACGGACGGGAAGCTGGGCGGACAAGCCCAGGTGCGCGGTGTCGGGGGGATCTGGAAGGATCTGACCGACAACGTGAATATTATGGCCACCAATCTGACCGATCAGGTGCGCGGCATCGCCAAGGTCGTGACGGCGGTAGCGAACGGGAACCTGAAGCAGAAGCTGACGGTGGAGGCCAAGGGCGAGATTGCCGAGCTGACGGATACGATCAATAACATGATCGAGACGCTGGCCACCTTCGCTGATCAGGTGACTACCGTGGCCCGCGAGGTTGGAGCCGAAGGGAAGCTGGGCGGTCAAGCCAGTGTGCCGGGAGCCGCGGGTACCTGGCGTGATCTGACGGACAACGTCAATTACATGGCGAGTACGCTGACCACACAGGTGCGGGCCATCACCAATGTGGCTACCGCAGTGACTAACGGCGATCTGTCACGGGCAATTGATGTGTCCGCCTCCGGGGAGGTTGCCACGCTCAAGGATAACATTAACGAGATGATCCGTAATCTGAAGGAGACGACCCGGATCAACACCGAGCAGGACTGGCTGAAGACCAATCTGGCCAAGTTCTCGCGGATGCTCCAGGGGCAACGCGATCTGTATGCGGTCAGCCGGATGATCCTGTCCGAGCTGGCTCCGCTGGTATCGATGCAGCATGGCGTCTTCTACATTAATGAACCCTCCGGCGGGGAAGCGGTCTTGAAGCTGTTCGCCAGCTATGCCTATCAGAACCGCAAGCATCTGGCGAATGAATTCCGGGCGGGGCAGGGGCTGGTCGGCCAGTGCCTGATTGAGAAGCAACGGATTCTGCTGACCAATGTTCCGGGCGACTATGTGATGATCTCGTCCGCGCTGGGCGAAGCAACGCCGCTTAATATCATTCTGCTGCCGATCATCTTCGAGGATCAGGTGCTGGCGATTCTGGAACTGGCGACCTTCCGGCCTTATAGCGATATCGACATCGCCTTCCTGGATCAGCTTACGGAATCCATCGGCAGTGTGATCAACACGATGCAGGCGAACCAGCGTACGGAGGAGCTGCTTATCCAGTCCCAGTCGCTCACCGAGGAGCTGCAGAAGCAGCAGCTGGAGCTGCGGAGCACGAATGACGAGCTGGAGGATAAGGCGAAGCTGCTCGTACTCCAGAAGGCGGAGGTGGAGAGCAAGAACCATGAGGTGGAGGTGGCCAAGCGTTACCTGGAGGAGAAGGCGGAGCAGCTTGCCCTTACCTCCAAGTACAAATCCGAATTCCTGGCTAACATGTCCCATGAGCTGCGCACGCCGCTCAATTCCTTGCTGCTTCTGGCAGAACAGCTGGCCGAGAATCCGGATGAGAATCTGCATGAGCTGCAGGTGAAGTTCGCCAAGACGATACAGGATTCCGGGCTGGAACTGCTGAACCTGATTAATGATATCCTCGATCTGTCCAAAATCGAATCCGGCACGATCACGCCGGATTTCAGCGAAGTCTCGCTGGCGGAGCTGACGGACGGGCTGGACCGTTCTTTCCGCCATATGGTGAATGCCAAGAAGCTCGACTACCGGATCAAGATTGATCCCGGTGTACCGGCCAGTATCGCCACGGATTCCAAGCGTCTGCTGCAAATCCTGAAGAACCTGCTGTCGAACGCCTTCAAATTCACCGAGCAGGGGCAGATTATGCTGCAGATCCGCAAAGCGGCTGACGGGTGGCACCCGGATAAGGAGTCGCTTGAGCGGGCCACCACCGTAATCTGCTTCTCGGTAAGTGATACGGGAATCGGCATTCCGGCGGAGAAGCAGCAGATTATCTTCGAAGCGTTCCAGCAGGCGGACGGCAGTACGAACCGGGAATACGGCGGAACGGGTCTCGGGCTTGCCATCTCCCGCGAGATCGCCGAGATGCTCGGCGGAGAGATTAGCCTGTACAGCGAAGTGGGCAAGGGAAGCGTATTTAACCTGTACCTGCCGACAGATGCGGAATTCACTGAACTGGAGCCTCCGAAGGTTCATGTTCCGGAGGTCATTGACATTACCCCGGCCAAACGCAGAAGCAGCCTTGTCAAGCCGGAAGAGGAGCCCTTCGCGGATGACCGCGATGGGATTGAACCGGGAGACCGGGTGTTCCTGATCATTGAGGATGACCAGAAGTTCAACGAGATCATTCTGGGGATGCTCCACAAAAAAGGAATCAAAGCGGTTATCGCCACCAGCGGCTGGGATGTCCTGGAGCTGGTTCAGAAATACCAGCCGTCGGCCATCACGCTGGATCTGCATCTTGGCGGAGATACGGACGGCTGGCTGGTGCTTCAGCAGCTCAAAAACGATATCGGGGTGCGGCATATTCCGGTCTGCGTAATGACCGTGGATGAAGACGAGGTGCAGCTGCTGCAGAAGGGGGCTTACGACTACTTCCGCAAGCCCGTGACCAATGAGGAGCTGGAGAATGCGCTGGACCGGCTGAACCGGTTCGCGGATCACACCACGGCTAATCTGCTGGTCGCCGTCCAGGATGAACAGGAGCGCAAGCATATAGCCGAGCTGCTGGACAATCCTGATCTAACACTCACCGCCGTAGAGACCGGGCGCAAAGCCTTGAACCAGTTGAACAGCAAGTCGTTCGATGCGATCGTGCTGGACAGCAGCCTGGCAGACATGAATCTGATCCGCTTCCTCCGGGAGATGTACAAGAACGCCAGGAACAAAAGAATTCCCGTGCTGGTGCAGATGAACCGGAAGCTGACGCCGGAGGAAGAAACCGAATGGGACGAGCTGGCGAAGATGGCAGTGCTCAAAGAGGTGAAGTCGGATGCCCAGCTGATTGATGAAACGACCCTCGCCCTGCACCGCAAGGCAGAGGATCTGCCGCCGCTCTCCAGAGACAAGCTGGTGAAGCTGTATCAATCGGATGAGATGATCGAGTATAAAAAGGTGCTTGTCGTGGATGATGATATCCGCAACATCTTTGCGCTTACCTCTATTCTAGAGCGTCATCAGATGAAGGTGATCCCTGCGGAGAACGGCCAGGATGCGATCACGCTGCTGGAGCAGACACCGGATATCGGAATTGTCCTGATGGACATCATGATGCCGGGAATGGACGGCTACGAGACAACCCGGGCGATCCGGGAGAAGCCGGAGTGGAGGGACCTCCCGATTCTTGCGCTTACTGCCAAGGCGATGAAAGGTGACCGGGAGCTGTGCCTGGAAGCAGGCTGCTCGGATTATATTACCAAGCCGGTGAACAGCGGACAGCTGTTATCGATGATGCGTACCTGGCTGGACGAATAGAGCAAGAAGATTAGGACCCATGCTATACAGACAGGAACAGGAGCCAACCCCTTAGCCGCGATGATGCGGTTAGGGCTGGCTCCTTTTTTTTGCAAATAGGCTGTGAATGTAGCTTATTAATCCGCAGAGGGTTCGAGCCGCCGGCAGGAAGCTCTCTCGATCAAGAGGGTGTCGACTTTGACCTTGGTGCTGACTGCGGGCTGCCGGTGAAGAGAAGCGGTGAACAGATCGACTGCCCATGCGGCCATCCGTTCTTTCTCTACATGAACCGTGGTCAGCTCCGGGGCTACAATCTGCGATTCATTGATATTATCGAAGCCGATGACGGATACATCCTCCGGGACGGAGAAGCCCAGCTCGCTGAGCGCCTTGATCGCGCTGATGGCGATGTAGTCACATTCACAGAAGAAGGCGGTGGGAAAAGGCTGGCCGCTGTCCCTGAGGTGCTGCAGCTTGTCCCTTAACGGCCCCTGGGAGGAAAACAAAGTAGGCGGCACCGCCAGCAGGCTGCTCCGGGGAATCTCCACCCGCGCCTCCGCCATGGCGTCCATGAACCCGCGCTGCCGTTCCCCGAAGTTATGAATCCGCTCCTCGGATGCGATATAACCGATTCTCCGGTGCCCGTGGCCGGTCAGATAGGTGCCTGCCTGATAAGCCCCCATATAATTGTTGATCTCGACAAAATGGACTGGCAGCGCATCGAAGCAGGTGTCCAGCACGATTAAGCCGGGCAGCTTGTCCGAGATATCGGCTATTCTGGCCGCATCCAGGCTGGTCCCGAGCAGAATCACGCCGCTGGTAGGCTCCTCCATCACTGATTGAATGCCCTGCTCATAGTTCTTCTCTTCAAGCGCGGAGAACATCAGACTGTAGCCCCCCATCCGGCAGCGTTCCTCGATATGATGAATCAGCTCCCGGAAGAAGGGCTGCTGATAATACTCCTCATGAACCAGTCCGGCATTGGTGAACACCAGGAACCGCAGGGTGGTGGCGTTCGCTTCGGCGGCCGCTGCTCTTCCCCTGCCGGTGTATCCGTAGGTCTCCGCCAGGCGCAGGATTCGCCCGCGTGTCTCCGGCCCGACCCCCGGCTTTCCGTTCAGCGCCAGCGAGACGGCCCCTTTGGAGACCCCGGCCAGCCGGGCAAGCTCCTCCATATTCAATGACAAGACCTCCATTCAGCATCGTAGCTTAAGTATGTTTAGTGTAAGGGAAGGCGCTAATTTTAGCAATGAAGCGTAATTTGTATTTTTGTTTAGTTATGTTTAGTGAATTTGGCATATAATCGAGGTTAATATAATAGTTGAAAAAGCTGTTTTTTAGCTTGAATAAGAACGTTGACGATGGCATGAAGGTGTTGTAGGATTGCTTTATAATAAATTTATAGTTAGTGATATTAGTTTTGTTTAGTTTTTGTTTAGTTTGATGTTGCTATTTGTATATCTTAGGATTCATACAGAAGGGAGCAGGACTTATGGCTAATCCGAAGGAAGCAGGGCAGGCTGAAGCATTCCAGGGGAGGGTCTCCGTATCGGTGCCTGACCAGACTTCACAGTGGGGCGTATGTGAAATTGTACTGCAAGGAGGTCCTGCCGGGGGCAATCCGTTTACGGAGGTAGCGCTGCAGGCGGAATTTTCGATGGGAGAACGTTCGGTTCTTGTTCTGGGCTTCTATGATGGAGACGGGGTATATCGCATCCGCTTCATGCCAGAGCATCAGGGGAAGTGGACGTTCCGGACCAGCAGCAATGAGCCTGCGCTGCATGAGCTTGAAGGGGGACTGGAATGCACGGCTGCGGCAGGCGGGAATCACGGTCCGGTCCGGGTGCGGAATACTTTTCATTTTGCCTATGCGGACGGAACGCCCTATCTTCCTGTCGGCACGACCTGCTACGCCTGGACCCATCAGGGGGATGAGATGGAGCGCCAGACGCTGGACACGCTGAAAGCGTCTTCTTTTAACAAAATAAGAATGTGCGTGTTCCCGAAGTCCTACTCCTATAACGAGAATGAACCGGAGTACTATCCCTATGAAGGCTCGGCCCGAGCAGGCTGGGATTACAGCCGGTTCAACCCGGCGTTCTTCCGGCATCTGGAGGAGCGGATTGCAGATCTTGGGGAGCTGGGCATCGAGGCCGACCTGATCCTGTTCCATCCGTATGACCGCTGGGGCTTCGCGGATATGGGCAAGGAGGCGGATGACCGCTATCTCCGGTACCTTGTAGCCAGGCTCTCGGCGTACCGTCATGTCTGGTGGTCGCTGGCCAATGAATATGACTTCATGAGCAACAAGGTGCTGGCTGATTGGGAGCGGTATGCCCACATTGTAACGTCGTATGATCCTTACGGGCACCTGATCTCTAATCACAATGGCATTGCCTTCTATGATTTCAACCAGCCCTGGGTTACGCATTGTAGCATTCAGCGTGTGGATGCTTACAAGACCTCTGAGCATACGGATGAATGGAGACGGCGCTGGAATAAGCCTGTCGTGATCGATGAATGTGCCTACGAGGGCAATGTCGAGCATGGCTGGGGGAATATTACCGGGGAAGAGATGGTCCGCCGTTTCTGGGAAGGTGCGGTCCGTGGAGGGTATGTCGGACATGGGGAAACCTATCTGCACCCGGAGGATAAGCTCTGGTGGGCCAAGGGCGGCCGGCTGTATGGTACGAGCCCTGAGCGGATTGCTTTTCTGCGCCGCGTGCTGGAAGAAGGGCCTTCTGAGGGTCTGAACCCGCTGCCTTCGGAGTGGGATCTGCCCAGAGCCGGGGTGGAGGATGAATATGTTCTCTATTATTTCGGATTCAACCGGCCGAAGTTCCGCCAGTTCACGATGAACCCGGAGTTCCGCTATAAGGTGGAGCTGCTGGATACCTGGAACATGACGGTGGAGGAGCTTGCGGGCAGCTATCAGGGAACCTTCAGGGTCGATCTGCCGGGACGGACATATATGGCGGTGAGAATGACGCGTCTGCTCGATGAGCATGACCTGGAGGCGAAATAAGATGTGGAAGGTTGGTGTTGTGGGCGCCGGGTATTGGTCGGACAAGCATTTGCAGGCATGGCAGCGTATCCCTGGCGTTCAGATTCAAGGCCTGTGCGACCTGGATTCGGTTAAGCTGCACAGTAAGGGGGAGGCATACGGGATTCCCGGGGACATGCTGTACTCTACGCTGGAAGACATGCTGTCTTCTGCGGAGCTGGATATAGTAGATATTATTACTGCGCCGGATACTCACCCTGAGCTGGTCGGACTGGCCGCACGGGCCGGGAAGCACATCCTGTGCCAAAAGCCTTTTGCCCGCTCCATGGAGGAAGCCTGTGAGATGGTGGAAACGGCCCGTGCTGCGGGCGTCCGGCTGATGGTTACAGAGAACTGGCGCTGGCTGCAGCCGATTCAGGCCATCCGCAAGCTGCTGGATCGCGGAGCTGCAGGACGGCTCCAGATGATCCGCTATATCCACACGGATTATTATTCACCGCGGTTTGCCCCGGAGAATGAGCTTCCGCAGCCGTTCTTCCGGGAGATGCCGAAGCTGCTGTTCTATGAGATGGGGGTTCACTGGTATGATACATGGCGGTTTCTGTTCGGGGAGCCTAAGCGGCTGTATGCAGAGACCCGGAAGGTCAGTCCGTATATTGCCGGAGAGGACGCCGGGCTGATTACCCTCGGCTATGAGGACTATATGGGACTGATGGATATGAGCTGGGCCACCCGGCAGAATCTGCCCGGCCCGCTAACTCTTCCGGTGCTGCCGGACCATAAGGAGCAGCTGATTATTGAAGGCGATCAGGCTACAATTAAGCTGTACAGCAGCGGCACACTCAGCCTGATTGATAACTATGGGCTGGAGACGGCGATTTCGGAGGATAACGGCCTTGATTTTGAAGAGAGCCATTACCGGCTGCAGTCGCATTTCATTGAATGCCTGGACACTGGCAGGGAATTCCAGACGAGCGGCGAAGATAATCTGAAGACGCTGGAGCTTGTATTCGGGACCTACCGAAGTGCGGAGGAGCATGAGGTCATTCATTTAGCTTAACTCCAAGGTGGCGGCGTGGATAATGGGCGAGTGTACAGGTACGTTCATATATACGAAGAGCCGGAGAGCTGTTGTCCGGTTCTTCGCCATGCTTACCGGCAAGATTGGCTGATCGCCGGGGAATAGCGTACACTGGGTGGATAGAGTCATTACTGAACTTAAGCTGCGGGGTGAGAAGGATGGACAAGCTGCTGGAGCAGATCACGGGCGAGCTGCTGGGTCAGGTTAATATAGAGAGCGTGAATCCGCTGGAGCCGGTGAAGGTCAGCGGTGTACCAAAGCCTTGGAGTGTGCTCGGAACCGGAAATTATGCGGCTGTCTTCTGCCGGCAGGGAGCCGAGGAATTCGCAGTGAAGATCTACGCGCCAGGCAGGCCGGGCATTGAGGAAGAAGCAGAAGTGTACTGCCGCCTTGGACAGCATCCGGCCTTCTCGGAGTGCTATTATGCCGGAGCGGATTTCCTGGTCCTCAAAAGGCTGGGAGGAGTCACCTTCTACGATTCCATGCAACGCGGCATTCTCATTACCGGACAGGCTATTGAAGACATCGACAACGCGCTTCAGTATGCGAGATCCCGGGGACTGCGCCCGCATGATATCCATGCCAAGAATGTGATGCTCCGGGACGGGCGGGGACTGATTGTAGATGTCTCGGATTTCCTGAAGGATGACGACTGCAGCATGTGGGAGGATTATAAGCGGCTGTATTACCGGTTGTACCAGCCGGTGGCTTCCCGCCGGGTATTTCCGGTTCCGCGCCTGATTCTGGAGACGGTCCGCAGAGGGTACCGGTTCTGGCGGCGGCGGAAGCAGAGGCGGAGCGGCTTCAATGATTTGAAAAGGTAACTATATAACATCTGCACGGAACTAAGCGCGGCCATGTCTGGATTTTGCTATTCCCGTGACTTGAAAGTGAAGGTTTGGCAGAGCGATTCCAGATATAATTGATATAGAACCTAGAATTCAATTGAAAATGGACAGGAGCGCGGCTTCATGCACTATACCAATCCCATCATATCCGGTTTCCATCCCGATCCCAGCATCTGCAGGGTAGGGGATGATTATTATCTGGTAACCAGCACATTCGAATATTATCCGGGAGTACCAGTCTTTCACAGCAGGGATCTTGTCCACTGGCGTCAGATCGGCCATTGCCTTACAACGGTAGAACAGCTGCCGCTGGAGAATTCGTGGAGCTCAGGCGGAATATTCGCGCCGACCCTCCGTTACCATAACGGCTGGTTCTATATGGTGACCAC
The DNA here is from genome assembly GCF_000517965.1 of Paenibacillus sp. FSL R7-277. NCBI lineage: Bacteria > Bacillati > Bacillota > Bacilli > Caryophanales > Paenibacillaceae > Paenibacillus > Paenibacillus sp. FSL R7-277. Next base: position 5,548 of record NZ_ASPX01000019.1, on the reverse strand, counting down.
GAATGTAAGCGGGATGGGCAATTTCTTCGTCAAAACACAGCATCCGGAAGGCCCCTGGTCGGAGCCCTATCTGGTTGCGCAGAGCGGAATTGATCCTTCCCTGTACTTCGATGAGGACGGGCGCGTATATTTCCAGTCCGCCATGGACGGCGGACAGGGGAACGGGATCTACCAGTGCGAGATTGATATCGGGACCGGGGAAATGCTGACCGGGAGCGTGCTGATCTGGACAGGAACGGGCGGCGCTCATCCCGAGGCTCCGCATCTGTACCGGAAGAACGGCTGGTATTATCTGATGATCGCCGAAGGCGGAACGGAGTATGGACATATGGAGACCATCGCCAGAAGCCGTCAGCCTTATGGCCCGTATGCTGCTTGTCCCCATAATCCGATTCTGTCCAACCGCAGTACGGCAATCAGCATACAAGCCACAGGCCATGCCGATCTGGTTGAGGCGCAGGACGGGAGCTGGTGGGCGGTGTGCTTAGGCATCCGTCCGGTCTCCTATCCGATGGGCCATCATCTGGGCAGAGAGAGCTTCCTGGCTCCCGTAACCTGGACATCCGAGGGCTGGCCGGTTATCGGGAACGGCGGCCACATCGAGCCGGTTATGGACTCGCCGCTGCTGCCGGAAGTCCGCTGGCCGGCGAAGCCCGTAAGAGACCATTTCGATGATACCCGGCTGGGGCTGGACTGGACTTTTCTGCGTAATCCGGCAGAAGGAAGCTGGTCGCTTGAAGAACGGCCGGGCCATCTCGTTCTGCATGGCCACGAGGCTACGCTGAATGAAGCCGCCGCACCTGCCTTTGCGGGCCGCCGCCTCAGCCACTTCACGGCCAATATAGCAGCAGAGCTGGATTATGAGCCGCAGCATGAAGGGGAAGAAGCCGGAATTGCAGTGTACAAGAACGAGAAGCATCATTATGAGCTGGTGATCCGCTCTGTCAGCGGGCGGAGAGCCGCCGTGTTCCGGCGGACGGTCGGTTCACTCCGGGTGGAGCATGTGGAGGAGTGTCCTGACGGGCCGGTCATCCTGAGAATCAAGGCGCTGCCCGGCAGCATAGAAGCCTCGGTTGAGGCACCGGATTCCGGGGTGATCGAGCTGGGGGCTGGAGAGACACATTATCTCAGCACCGAAATCTCAGGAGGGTTCACCGGGGTATTCGTTGCCATGTATGCAACGTCCGTGACGGGACAGGGCGCTCCGGCAGCGTATGACTGGTTCGACTATGAGCCGCTGGATGAGCCGGCGGTATAAGGTGTGAGCAGCAGTTCCTTGGGACATGCTGCTCTTTTTTGCGTTAAACGACGTATGGACCTGGCTGCTGTACAACTACTGCTGATTGCGGTAGGCCTTCGGGGACTTGCCGTACGTTTTTTTGAAGAGACGGGCGAAGTAGTTACTGTCATTAAACCCGCACCTATAGGAGATGTCTGTAATAGGGTGTCTGGTTTGCTTGAGCAGTGAGCATGCATGTTCCAGCCGGAGACGCTGAATATAAGCAATCGGTGTAGTCAGATAATACGCCTGGAATATCCTGTTCAAATGACGGACGGAAATATCCGATTTGGCGGCAATGGCATCAAGAGTAACCGGTTCATGATAGTGATCCTCAATATAGGAGATCGCACTGGCGAGGTGCATCAGGCTGTTGTCCACGCCCTTCTCCTGAATGTCATAATGTCTGGACAGATACACGACCAGCTCCATGAATTTGGAGGCGAGCATGGTCTGATAGCCGTGCTGCTTCTGTTCATATTCGGTAATCATGCCGGCCACAAGCGATGAGACTGCCTCCAGGCTGACGATGGGGAGGTTCATTTTGCTTTTATAGGCGTTAATGCTGCGGTAAAAGGGTTCTAAGACAAACAGCGCCTGATAGCCGTTCAGCGTTCTTAAGTCCGGTCCGGCCAGCTTAAGCATGCCTGATTTGTACATAATGTTGCAAATTCTGAAATCATAAGGGTCCTTATAGGCATGGGGAGTGCCGCCGTTAATCACGAATACATTGCCTTTCTTGATAAAAGCCTCTTCGTCGTTGACGATATGCGCAGCATGTCCGTTCAGCACAATGACAAGCTCGGAGAAGTCTGCATGCTGATGGAGGGAGGTGTCTTCTTCGTGCCCGCCATATTGGATAAAAAAAGGAAAATGCTCGTCAGCCGTGAACCAGTTCAAATATACATTGCTCACAAAGCTCCCACCTCAGAAATACGTATTTGTCTATATAATGCTAGTCTGCGACTTGAAAATCAAGGTTATCCGCCAAAGGTGACGCTAAAATATAACTGTAAACGCATTCAACCAAAGGGGATGAGACGGATGAAAAAACAAATGCCAAGAAGATTAGGGATGGGTCTGCTGGCAAGTATGCTGCTCATTTCGGCAGGCTGCAGCAACAGCAGCAGTGCCGGAAATAACACAAAGAATACAACGAACGGAAATAACAGCGCAAATGATACAGCTCTCGTAACGTTTACCTTCTTTGGCGCCGATGCCAGTCCGAATTGGAACAGGATGGAGGATGATATCGGCAAGGAGATTGTTGCCAAAACAGGTGTTACCCTGAACGCGGAATATGATGTGGGCAGCGGAGGGGGACAGGACAAAATCTCAATGATGGCAGCCAGCGGAGAGTATCCTGATATGATCTATGCCAAGGGAGAGCTGGGCAAGCTGGTGGATGCCGAAGCCATTATCGACCTGACCGAGCTGATTGATAAATATGCTCCGAATATAAAGAAAGTCATGGATGGGAACATGAACCGGATGAAATACAGCAAGGATAATCAGGCGATCTATTCGATCCCGACGAATGTCGGCATTGATCAACAGAGCTTCGATGCGACGAACGGATTTCAGATTCAGCACCGCGTATTGAAAGAGCTTGGATATCCCGAAGTCCGGACGGTGAAGGATTTCGAGAATGTCCTCAAGGCGTATGTGGCTAAGCATCCAACGACGGACGGGCAGCCGACCATACCGCTGACCGTCAATGCTGACGGCTGGAAGATCATGATTACGGTGACAAACCAGGGCGATATCACTACCGGAGGAACCAATGACGGCGAATATTATGTGAACCCTGAGACGTACGAGACGATGCTGCATTATAAGAAGCCTGAAGAGAAGGAGTACTTCCGCTGGCTGAACCGTATGTACAATGAAGGGCTGCTCGACAAGGAATCCTTTGTTCAAAAGGATGACCAGTACAAATCCAAAATCTCCAGCGGCCGGGTGCTGGGGCTCACCTCAGTGGAATGGGAGTATCAGGATGCGGAGAACGCCCTGAAGGCTGCGGGCAAAGACGAATATACGTACGCCCACTTCCCGGTTACGCTGAGTGAGGAGTACAAGGATCACGCAATGCAGTCTGTCGGAGTAGACGGCTACGGGATCAGTATCACCACGGCTTGTAAAGATCCGGTCCGCGCGATTAAATTCCTGGACTGGCTCTCCTCGGAAGAAGGCCAGGTGCTGAGAAACTGGGGGATCGAAGGCAAGCATTATAATGTGGAGAACGGGAAGCGCGTCATCCCTGCCGGCATTCTCGATCAGAAGGTCAACGATGCAGCAAGTTTCACCAAGGCGACAGGGGTGGGATTGTATTCCACGCTGGGAGTCCGTTACGGGGACGGTGTGAAGGATTCTACAGGTAATTACTATACAACGAACTTCCCGGAACAGATTCTGGCCGAATATTCGGGTGCGGAGAAGGAGAGTCTGGCTGCGTATAACGCAACAACCTGGAAAGACCTGTTCCCGGCGGAGGATGAATTCCCGGTCAAGGAATGGGGCGCGCTGTACAATATGCCGGTGCCGACAGATGGGGATTATCAGGTAATCTATCAAAAGACGCAGGATATCGTCCATAAAAGGATTCCCGAAGCCATCCTCTCCCGCACAGCCGATTTCGATAAAATCTACGACGATTTCATTGCGGAGCTGAATAAAGCGGGTGCAGAGAAAATGGAGAAGGAATATACGGAGCTGGTTAAAGCGAGAGTCTCGCTGTTTACCGGGAAGGAGATTGAATAGCAGAGCCGCTTAGCTTACGCGGCAGAGATATTCAGAGATATTCAAAAAGGGCATTTCTGCGGCTAAGAAATTAGCCTTGAAAGCCCTTTTCGTTCGAGTACAGATTCAGCCCTTCGGGATCTTCCGGTAGCTTGAAGGAGAGAACCCCGAAATCTTCTTGAACAGCCTGGAGAAGTAATAAGGGTCGTTGATCCCTATAGCGGAGCCGATCTCCTTAATGCTGAGCTCGGTAAGATCGAGCAGATGGCCTGCCCGCTGGATTTTGAGCCGCAGGAAATACCCGATCGGGGAGACCCCGGTCTCGGCGTTGAAGATATAGATCAGATGCTGCTTTGACACGCCGACCTGCTTAGCCAGCTCAGGCAGGGTGAGGTTGCTGTGTAGCCGTTCGTTCATATACTGGATCGCCTGTTCCAGATACGTCCCGCGTTTCTTCTCCTGCGCGGATGGGCCTGCCGTAATGCCGATGCCGGAGAGCAGCTGTCTGGCCGTCTGGGCGATGTGCACATGGGTAGCCAGGGCGTAGGTCCGCTCAGCCAGCAGCTCATAGGCAGGAACGAACCATTCGATGAGCCGGGCCTTGCCGCTCGGGGCCAGGGCGAGGGGAGCGCCCGACAATCCGAACAGCTTCACCAGCCGGTCCGCATGATTTCCTTTGAAATGGAACCAGTAAATGCTCCATGGCTCTTCCTGCATGGCCCCGTACCGGTGCGGGGTGTGTGGAGGAATAATGACCATGTCCCCCGGCTGCATGGTCATCTGCTCCCCATGATTCAGCTCCACCCAGCCCTCCCCCGCTTCACACAAGATCAAGATATGCGACGGGCTGCCCTCCAGGCGTTCCCTGAAATGATAACGGGCATTCGGGAAATAACCAATGTCCGTAATGAACAAGGAGGCGGTCAGCTCCTCCTGCTCCAATTCCTTCATCCAGTACTCCGGCAGCACATACAGCTTCTCCTCCACAAACCCTTCCGGCTTGCGGATATGGTCTTGATTCATGCCGCTTCCCCCTCCTGAATAGATCGTATATAAACCAAACGTTAGACACCCTGGCCCAACAACTAACTTTCCAATCTCTTCTCGTAGGCATCAGCGTATTCCTTCGAAGGCTTAGAACGGGATATCCCCTTCCAAAAGAAGTGCAATTGAGTTTTTTGGGAGCCGTAGAGACTGAATATAGGGAATGCGAGATGCTTGGGTGCTGGAATGCTAAGATGCTTCGGTGCTCGGTGCTCGGTGCTCGGTGCTCGGTGCTCAGTGCTGGGATGCTGAGATGATGAAAATGTTGCACATTTTGCAATTTTGATTCTCTGGTACAGTGGTGGCAGGGCGGATTGTTGCACAAAATGCAGGAATTTCCCCGTTTGGCCTCAGGAAGGAGGGCAGATGTTGATTTTTGTGCAACAATTCCGGTTTAAGGCTGAATTCAGGAGCGGAATGTTGCATTATGGGCAGGATTTATCCCAACCCCAACCCCAACCCCAACCCCAACCCCAACCCCAACCC